>WVZU01000266.1 GCA_011772275.1 Planctomycetales bacterium
CGCTGGCCCGCTCACCACGCCGCTACCTGTCTGCCTCGGGCAGGTACAGCAGTCGAGCACAACTGGTGCAGCAGACGACTTGTGACATCAACAGCTTGTTCAGCAAATTGGGGGTAATCTGCTGGTGGCAGCCACTGCAGCAATCGTTTTCCACCTCCGCCATGCTCTCCGCCCCCTTGGCCTTGACCATGCGGTCGTATTCAGGGCGGAAATCTGAGGGCAGTTGCTGTTCGGCGTTTGCCAGTTCTTGCCGGATCCGTTCGATATCCGATTTGAGGGAATCGGCGGTGCTGTTGATTTGTTGTTCGACCTTGGTCAGTTCGGCCTTACTTTTTTCCACCCCCTGTTCCGCTTCGCCCACGGAAACCTGCAGCTGTTCGATTTTGTCCAGGGCCTCCAGGATTTCGTCTTCCAGCACGCTATTGGCCATTTCGTCGGCGGCGATTTGTTCCAGTAATGCCTGGTATTCGCGATTGGTGTTGCAGGTATTCAGCTTGGTGCGCAGATCCAGGATTTTTGTCTCACCCGTCTTCAGTTGCAGCTGTTTCTGGTCTGCCGCCACGCGGGCAGCGGTGGCTTTCTCGCGCGTGGCGGTGAACGCCTCCTGGAGCCTGGCAACGTTGGCCTGAGCGGCCTTGATTTGCAGCGGGCCCCGCTGGAGGCGCTCCTGCTGTTCAGCCAATTGGCAATGCAGTCGGTGCAGCGTGCGCAGTACGCCGGCAGATACGCTCATAGTTCGCCTCATGTGATTCCATAAAAAAAGCCGCTGGTCAATGGACCAGCGGCTGGTGGCTGTCGCGCAGCGGTTTAACCCGCTGCCGCTGGCAGGAAACTGGCCAGCCGGTCGCTGCGAACCGGGTGTTGCAGCTTGCGGACGGCTTTGGCCTCGATCTGCCGTACCCGCTCGCGCGTGACGCTGAAGATGCGGCCAACTTCCTCCAGGGTGTAGGTGTAACCGTCATCCAGTCCGTACCTCAAGCGAATAATTTCACGTTCACGGTAGGTGAGCGTCTTTAGGAGGTCCTCGATCCGTTCTCGCAGCAGGCCGTGGTTGGCCAATCGCAACGGGTTGTCCGAGCACTTATCCTCGATCAGCTCGCCAAAGCTATTATCTTCGCTTTCGCCGACAGGTCGGTCAAGGCTCACCGGATGCCGGCCGATATCGAGCACGCGGCGTGTCTCGTCCAGGCTGATTCCGGCGGCATGGGCCGCCTCCTCCGGGGTCGGCTCGCGACCCATCTCCTGAACAAAATATTTCGACGCGTTCCGCAGCCGGCTCAACACGTCGATCATGTGCACAGGGATGCGAATCGTTCGCCCCTGATCGGCAATCGCACGCGTGATCGCTTGACGAATCCACCAGGTGGCGTAGGTGGAAAACTTGTAACCGCGACGGTACTCGTATTTATCGACGGCCCGCATCAGCCCCGTGTTGCCTTCCTGGATCAGGTCCAGGAACGAGAGGCCGCGGTTGCGGTATTTCTTGGCGATCGACACGACCAGCCGCAGGTTGCTGCTGGACAAGCGACGCTTGACCGCTTCGTAATCTTCGAAATAGCGACGCACGGTCTTCAACCGGTTGCGCAGGCTGCGGGGGGTCTCCATCGTCATCATCATCAGCTCCCGCAGCTCGCGGCGCCAATCCGACAGCTGCTGCGACGGAAAAGGATTGCCGCCCGCCTGCCGAATCAAGGTCCGCAGTTCGCTCATGCGTCGCGAGAATTCTTCCAGTTGAGCAATCAAGGGTTGCACGCGTCGCGAACGCAGGCTCAGCTCTTCCACCAGCGTCAACGCCTTGCGCCGGCCACGGAGGAAGCGGCGTCGAGCGGCCATCCAGTCGTGGCGATGCGTGCGACGGCTGATCAGTTGAGCAAAATCGGTGCGGTTGCGGGTCATGATCTTGCGCAATGTGGGTAAGTTCAGCGGCATCCGCGCCTGGATCTGTTCCTTGGTCAGCTGCTCAGTCAGCGAAACCTTGATCGTGCGGTCGAACGGCAGCAGGCCGTTGTGGACTTTTTCCAGCGTGGTGACGGTTGTTTCTAGAGCGAAATTACATCCCAACAACGCGCGCCGGAAACAGCGCCGTGTGATCTCGATCTCCTTGGCCATGGCGATTTCTTCCTCGCGCGACAACAGCGGGATCCGCGCCATTTGGCTGAGGTAGGTGCGAATCGGGTCCGCACTGGCCCGGGGCAATTCGACCGGTTCGTCCCCCAACAAACTGGGCTGCTCCGGCTCGCGACTGACCGCCTTGGACAGCTGATGCTTGTCCCCGGCCGGTGCCCTGCTGCTGGGGATCAGTTCCAGCTGGAGGTCTTCCAGGGTGTGGATCAGTTCGTCCAGCTGTTGCGTGCCGGTCGCATCGTCCGGCAGATAAGAAATGGCATCTTCGTAAGTGAGATAACCTTGGGTCTTGGCGGTTTGGACAAGTTGCTCGAGCTTCGATTGTTGAGTCTGCACGCTTTCAACCTCCCTTGGCGCTTCCTGCGCGTTGGACGCGGGTTTTTGGCCAGACATCCTTACCCGTCCGTAGGTGGGGAACTGCCTGGCAGGGTCACGGGGCCGTCCGTCAGCGTTCATTTGGGCTGATGACGGGCCCGCTGTTCTTCCACGAGCTGTTGCAGAATGTGGACCTCCTCGGTTTCGTCAAATTGATGTTCGCGCAGTGCCGCCACGGTCGCCAACCCCTGACGGGATTCCTGCCGCCGGCGGAAACTGTTCAATACATCGGGCAACTGCTGCACGAGATCGCGACCGCCGCGATCCCGACCTCGCTCGTCCAAATCGACAAGCAGGCTTTTCAACTCCGGATCGTCAAATTCCAGGATCAGCCGATCAAAATCCGCGGGAATGCCGGCAGCGGACAGTTCGATACAGCGGGTGTAAATCCGCCGGCAGACCACGTCGCTTAACTGCTCCGGCCCAATCTGCTCGGCAATCCTCGTAATCGCTTCCGGCTGCTGTAACAAAATTTCGATAAACTCCCGTTCCCACGGGTCGGCAATTACCGATTTCGGGCTGTCCGCAGATGGCGCGGCAGACAAGGTCGCAGGACGCCTGCCGCGCCTCCGCAGGACGGCCAGGCGGTCGCGCAGAGCCTGTTCGGCTACGCGGAATCGCCGAGCGATCCGGGCCAGGAACTGTTCCTCGCGCACAGCCGAGGCGGTCGTACCGCCCGACCGCAGCGGCGGCGCCTTGGCCAGGGTTTGCAGGATCTCCTCCAAGGCCCGATTGGCAGCGTGGGATCCGTCCGCCGGATCGATGTCGCCAGTGGCGACCTTGACTTTGTGCTCCAACGCGTCGACTGCCTCGGCCAGGATGGCGCCAAACCGCTGGGCACCCTCCTGCAACACATAGTCGCACGGATCCAGCCCGTCGGGCAGCGTCAGGACCCGCAAGTCCAACGAGCTGGCCACAAACAGGTCCAAAATCTCGTTCGCCCGCCGCTGGCCCGCTTCGTCACCGTCCAGCACCAGCGTTACGCTGTCCGCATAACGGCTTAACAATTGCACATGCCGAGGCCCCAGGGCCGTGCCCAAGACCGCCACGACGTTTTCCAAGCCGGCCTGCACCGCCGCAATGCAGTCCGTATAACCCTCCATCACGATGGCGTGACGCGATTGGCTGATGGCTTGTCGAGCAACATTCAGGCCGTAAAGCTGGCTGCTCTTGGAAAACAACGGCGTCTCCGGCGAATTGATATACTTCGCCGCTCGATCGTCCGCCAGCTGCGGAAGAATCCGACCCCCCATCGCAATCGGCCGGTCCTGCGTGTCCCGGATCGAAAAGAGAACCCGACCGCGAAAACGAGCGTAAGGTTGTCCAGTCTTTGACGAGGTCGCCACCAGCCCGATGCGCTCCAGGTCCTGCGTGGTAAACTCCGTCCCCCGTACACGGTCAACCAACCAGGACCATGACTCGGGCGCGAACCCCAGGCGAAAACGACGAATGCTTTCTTCGCTGATTTGGCGCTCGGCCAGGTAGCGACGAGCGGGTTCGGCGGCGGCGTCAAAGATCAGGCATCGGTGATATTCATCTTCCGCCCAGGCAGCGGCACGAAATAAGGTCTGTTTCGATCGGCCCGCAACCGCCCCGCCGGGATCACCCGACCCCCGCGACGAAAGCCCAATCCCCGCTCGTTCGGCCAACATCGATAAGGCTTCGGAAAATTCAACCCCCTCGCGGCGCATCATAAAGCTGAACACATCGCCGCCAAGGTCGCATACCCAACACTTGAAAGTCTGCCGCTCGGGATTCACCTGCAGACTGGGTTTTGTGTCGTCGTGCCAAGGACACAGCCCCACATACACGCGCCCCTGCCTGCGCAGCGGAATAGACTGTCCCACCAGCTCGACAATGTCGGTGGCCTGGCGAACCTGTTCCTTGGTGTCAAACGCGGTTCCTTGCGACACCGAGAACTCCTGCGACGTTTCCATCAAGAAAGAGAATTGCGGACACACGTCACAGCCGCAGGTCTTCCTTGACCCTCCTGATTCGCTCGGTATGTCTGGGTCCCGAGCCCCGTCGTCCTCAACGGAGGCGAAATTATAGTGACGTGCGGCGACGCCGGTCAACGCAAAACAAACGAAATTTCCGCTGGCCTCAACCAGCCGCCGACCCACGTATTATCCCAGCCGCGAACGCGGCGACAAGCAGCCCGAACCGATGGAAACCGTCAGGCATGCTAGCACCCCCCCGCCCCGAGCTTGGATCCATGGACGTTGATTATTCCAGCGGATGATTCCCGCGGATTTGTTGGTTCCGCCGATTTCCCAGCAGGTTTTTCCCCAATTCGGCACCCCCGACTGCCAGGGTGCCGGCCGTCGCCAGTCAAGGACGGGGTCCAGCCGCGGTGGTCCAGCGAACGGCGGTGAGACCCATGGTAAACAAGGCTTTACGTGGGTCCGCCGCGAGACCGGTTCAGTCCCCGGCAGGTCGCTGCCGATCGCTGGGCCCCCTCCCCCCCAATCCCTTCCCTCCCCCCTTGTCGGTCAGGCAAACCGGGGCGCCTGGGCGCGCCAGGCCTTATACTCAAAGGCAAAGGGGCCTCGCCCCCATTGCGGGCAGACTTGAGTCGTGGCGAGCGACCGAAAGGCTTTGCCGGGCAAGCAAGACAAAGCGATTGGACGGCGAACCTCTTGATCATAGCCTGAGGATCAACGTGCCGGGCCCGACGCGGCCAGGCAAGAACTTGGCCGTCGCGCCGCAGAAAGCGGGTAAGCAATCCGGGCTGGCCACCATACCGTTCCCTAAATGACCGCTCCGGTCGCCAGCCGCAACGCGGCGACAGGCAAAAAACTGGGGCCCCAGCCCCAGGAACGCCGGACCAAATTACGACAAAAACAACACCACCGGATCCCGCAGGCCGACATGACCGAAAAAATGAACCGATCGCGGTTTTTTCCGCCGGTCGAGACGGCCGATGCGGAGGGGTTGGTCCTGCTGGGCGGGAAACTCACGACCCATTGGCTGTTGGATGCTTACAGCCACGGAATCTTTCCCTGGCCGATCTTTGACGACGAAAACTTGCTGGCCTGGTGGTCGCCCGACCCCCGCGCGATCCTGGAACTGGACGGCCTGGTCGTCTCGCGTCGGTTGCGACGGACTTGGCGCAGCGGGCGGTTCCGCGTGACCCGCGACCACGATTTCGCCGCCGTACTGCACGGCTGTGCCACGGCCGGCGACCGCCAAGGAAACACCTGGCTGATTCCGCCCATGATACGGGCCTACCAGGATTTGCATGCGGCAGGGTGCGCGCACAGCGTCGAGGTCTGGCAGGCAGACCAGCTGGTCGGTGGCACGTACGGCGTCAGCCTGGGGGGATACTTTTCAGCCGAATCGAAATTCCATCGGGTCAGCAATGCCTCGAAGATCGCCCTGGTTGCTCTGGTCAGCCACTTAAAGGCCCGCGGCTTTCAGCTGCTGGATATCCAGCAGCTGTCCGACCACGCGCGGCGGCTGGGCGGGACGGAAATTCCTCGGTGCGACTTTATCCAGCGGCTGACCATCGCCCAGAAATTGCCAGTAACTTTCGGTACCGAACAAAACGCCCCGTAACACCTTCGCGGATTGCAGCACTCGGAAGAATGACGAAAAAGTTTTTGACAAAAGGGAGCAAAGGAAACACAGCTCGGCAAGAAAAGCCAGCAGAATTCTTGTTGGAAACTCGATTTACACGATCGACCAGGTACTTACTTGGCGAGGCGCTAGCCGCCGGTTTTGGCGCCACGGACCTTGAGCGGCGAGGCGCTAGCCGCCGATTTTGGTCAGTATTTTCCCTGAGCGGTCCCGGCCCGCCGGTTTTGGCGCCACGGACCGGTGGCTAGCGCCTTACCGCTCAGCAGATGCGCGCGGTCAGGACCGAGCCTGGGAGACCTCTGAGATTGGAGGCATCCGAAATCCATCCGAAATCAGCCAAGCTATTTTTCCAGGCAACTTGGAGGGCTTGGTAAAGCCATTTCTGCCGCAGAGCCCTGCCCCATTTTGCCAAGTGTATGTCATGAAAATAGCGCCTCTGGTGTCTCTTCTGGTTTCTCTTTCCCCAACCTCAAAGAGGTCGCCTGCAGATGCATTGTTTGGCTACAGCCTCCCCGGCCTCAAAGAGGCCGGCTACAGGGTGGTGAAAGGCCAGAGGAATCAGCCAGGGTGCTTTTTTAGACAACTTGAAGGGCCTGGCAGGACAGTTTCTGCCGGACGGCCCTGCTTAGGTCTGCCAGGTTATGTGATCCCATAGCGCGTCCGCTTTCTGGTCTCGGCATTCTGCTTTCCAACAGCAGTGACATGCTAGCTGTCCGGTGGCGAGTCGAGTGAAAATAAACAAAAGTGCTTTTATCGAATACAAACCAGCGATTCCCTTGCTAAATTCGGCCGAGATTGCCAAAATACTTCTTGGTTAAGGGAACCTGGAGCCACAAAACAGGGTAGTAGAAGGAGCGGACCCGTGCGCAAGGAACAACGCAAACGTGACCGGAAACGGAAGAAAAAACAGGAAGAAAAGAAACGACAGGCACGCCAGGTACAAACACTGGCATATACGGGGAACAAGTATCGGACGAAAGAGCTTGTCCAGACCTGGATGCACACAGAAATCGGCATCTATCAAACTTACGTGGTGACCGATCGCACGCTGGTCGATCAAACGGTCGCTTCTGCGCTAAAATCTCTGATTCGGCAGTTACGCAGAGGATCGTTGCCGCCGTTGTCAGATACGGAGGTAATTGATTACGAGCTTGGTCAGGAGGAAGAATTGCTGATCACAAACATTCGTCACAGATGGGCAAATCACTTTGCCACTGAATGGCAACCGTCCCCAGACAAGCTGGTAGGTATCCTGCGCAGCATGCTCGGCTCACTGGAGACGATGACATCACCCGGCCCGAAATCTCAAAGTTATCTCAAGCACCTTGCGGGATTCTTGACGAACAAACTCGGCGTGTCGGTTGAGCTGTTGTCTATGGACGGGCAACCGCTACCGGCCCCGGAAGAAGATTCTATGATGAAACTTGGACGCCAATGGTATGCAAATGCCGACCAGGAGGCACGAGCCGAGTTTTTTCAATTGGCGTCTGATTTGATGCAGAGCGGCGAGGCCGAGCGAGTCATCGACGCCTGCCAGCTGCTGGTAGGAGAGATTTCCGATCTGTCGTCGGAGGTTTCGCAAGAACTCATTGCGCTCAGCATGAATGCACGCCAGTCGCTCATCTCGGNNTCTAAAAGGCGACTCAGCATCGCCTTTCCTGAGCAATCCAAGAGAAGAGATGCTGGAACATCCAGGCTGATTGTATAGGCCACTTGCAGGGCTCAGCACAGCAGTTTCTGCCATAGAGGCCTGCCCCATTTTGCCAATTGTATCTCGTCAAGTAGCGCGTCTGCTTTTTTGGCTCAAAGAGGCCGGCTACAGGCGCCAGCCTCAAAAAACCTGTAGGCGGGCTCTATGAGCCCGCATGCTCGTTCTCCGGCCTCAAAGAGGCCGGCTACAGGCGCATGCTCCGGCCTCAAAGAGGCCGGCTACAGCAAGGCCGAAATCAGCCAGGCTACTTTTCCAGGCAACTTGGAGGGCTTGGCAAAGCAGTTTCTGCCGCAGAGCCCTGCCCAATTTTGCCAAGTATATGTCGTCAAGTAGCGCGTCTATTTCTTTTGATTTCTTTTGTCTATTTCTTTTGGCTTGCTCTTCCTGCCGGTTATCTTCCCCCTTTCCCGTCCCACCCCGCAAACCCCGCGGGGGGTGAAGTGGGGGCCGTTGAGCGAACTTTGTGCGGAGTTTGCCAGGCAGCTGCTATTTCCCGATAGCGACGCAGCGCGTGAACGGCGTGGTAGGTGCCGCCGGGGGTCAGTTCCTGGAGGGGTGCGCGCTCCATTTCCCGTACCAACCGCTCGACCGCTCGGGTCACCCACCCTGCCTGCAGCCTGTGAGGGGCCAATGCCCGCGTCAGCCATTCCAGGGTGTGTCCGGTGGCGTGAACGAGTTGGGCGGGATGGGAGGACGGTTCACCCCGATTGTACATGCCCGCCGACAGTTCGCCGTCGTCCTGTTGGTATTGCCTGGTCACGTCAATATGCCGCTCGAGATATTCCTCAGCCAGGCGCCAGGCCCCATCAGCGGATCTGCCAGGATGGGCATTCCGCCAGCCTTGCAGTGCGTAGGCCACCCCGTAGAGATGGTGCGGCCCGCCCTCCGTTTCGTGCTGGACGTCTCGATCGGTGGCAAGCGTTACGAGATCTGCCAGGGTCCAGCTTCTTCCATCGCTGGCTGGCCACGGTTCGTCGACGGGCGTGTAGTGTGCCAGGCAGACCAGTGTCCAGCCCAACTCCTGTTCCGGCCGAAAATTGTATTGGCAGGCGGCCAACAGATCGCCCACGGTGAACTCCCGGTCACCCTCGGCAATCAATTTCTCGTTCAAGGGCACGTTGGCGTCGGCCAAAGCGCACAGGTATTGATTGACGTGGTCCTGGATCAGGTAGGACTGGTGGAAGCCGGGGGTGATATCGCGGGTCGGCAGCCATGGCCGTCCGGCTGTGGCTCGAAAAATTCGCGTTCCGTCCCACTGAGCTTGTGTCAGCAGGTAGCGAATTGCGTTGACCGGTTGGTGTCGATCGCGATCGACCACGTTGACCTCGACATCGGTCTTTAGGGCGATGACGGCGTGCATGATGACCCAGGGCGAATCCCGATCGCTACGAAGCTCATAGCCGCGAACCTTACCGATCACGCGATCGATCCGGTCCAGCAAGGGGGGGGTCGCCGAAAGGGGCGCGACTACCGCGACCAGCGCGGTTCCCCCGCAGAGGGCGGTGACGAGCGTCTTCATGCAAGCGTTGCGAAACCGAGCAGAGACAGAAGGATACGGCATCGCAAATTTCCTTTTAGGCGCGAACACCCATCTGTTGCAGACTGTCGGCCGCTATCCGGCTACCTCGGTCTGAGGCCTTCAACAGCAGGGCGATCCCCTCGGTGCGGTCCTGGGGGACGCCCCACCCGTTGACGTACATGATCCCCACGTTGGCCTGGGCATCTGCCAGACCTTGTCGGGCGGCCAGGCGAAACCACTGCAGGGCCACTGCATAATCCCGCTGGACACCATAACCGTTGGTGATCAGGTGTCCCAGCCGGTTTTGCGCCAGGGCGTTTCCCTGATCCGCCGCTCGATGATACCACTTGAACGCTTGGCGATAGTTGCGCGGCGTCCCCCGCGCGAACTGGTGGCGGTCGGCGACCTCCAGTTGAGCTGTGACGGAGCCCCCTTGGGCGGCCAGCGTGAACCAGCGAAGGGCTTCCGCTTCGTTTTTCTCGGCCCCGCGCCCGGCGGCATGAGCGAGCCCCAGGTTTTGTTGGGCCAGTGCCAGTCCCTGGTCGGCGGCTTTGCGATACCAGGCCACCGCTTGGCACTCGTCCCGGATGAACCCACGTCCCGTTTCGTACATCTGGCCCAGATTGTTTTGCGCCTCGGCGTCACCGCGATCCGCAGCTCGTCGAAACCACTCCAACGCTTGTCCGTAATCTTTGGCTACCCCGTGGCCGTCACGGTACATCACTCCCAGGTTATTTTCCGAATGGGCCCATCCCTGCGCGGCTGCCTTGCGAAACCAGTGCCTTGCCTTCTCGTAGTCCTGGCGAAGTCCGCGACCGGTGTGGTAAGCGAAACCGACGGCGTGCTGGGAACGTGCAAAACCGTGTGTGGCTGCCCGAGAGTGCCAGCGAATAGACTCGGCCATGTCCTGCGGGACGCCCAGCCCGTCGCGGTACATCATCGCCAGATTGAACTGCGCCAGCGGCTCGCCCCCGTCGGCGGCCTGCCGGTACCACCGGACAGCGTATTGATGATCCTGTCCGACGCCCCAGCCCCATTGGTACATGCAACCCAGGTCGTTGGCCGCCAGGGCGATACCCTGCCTGACCGCTTGTCGATTCCAATGCAACGCCTGGGCATAGTCCTTTTGCACGCGGTGACCGCGGAGGTACAAGGAGGCCAATTCATACTGGGCACGGCCCACACCTCGCTGGGCTTCCTCGGTCAGGCGTGCTACCGGATCGTCGCCAGAGGCCGGATGTTTGTCTTCGCTCGCGGCGGCGGTCGGTACGTGGCCGATTTGCGGCAGGCTGACCGACAAAGCCGCGAGCAACAGGCTGTGGGCGAATCGCGCTGGCCAGGGCCGCAGGGTTGGGTGGAGATAAGACATGGTCGAGCGCCTCAAGGAGGTGAAGGTTGCGGGAAAAAACGTCAGCAGCCGCCGTTCCGACGGGATCCGCCCCCGAAGTGGGGTGGATGGCGGTGACGTGAGCCGTGGAGGATGGACTGGCCGATGGCTTCGCCGAGGGATTCCCACGGGTCGCGGGGGCGAGGGTGTTGCCAACCGCGGGGGCGTGGATGGGTCCACTGAGCGGCGACGGCCTGTTGTCGAGCTCGTTCTGCTGCCGCGGCCGCTTGCCATGCTTGTTGAGCAGCCGCCTCGGCCGCTCGTTGCCGTTCCACTTGCGTCAAGCGGTCGACTTCGCTGCGAGCTCGATCGCGATACCCGTCCAGGTCGTCCGCTGCGGTTGCCCCAGGTTGGCCCGTTCCGCGGGACGCCGTGGCCAGCGGCGATCCGTCGTCGCTGGCCGGTTGCAGGTCATTCAGAATTTCTGCCAAGACGTCGTTGGTCTCGGCTGCGCTGCCTTGCAGGGGAGATGCCGCGGCAGTCGTCGGCTGTCTTTGGGGATCCTGATCGCCCCGAGGCACCACGCGATCTCCCAGCTGCTCGCCGGCCGAGCCCAACAGGATCGCACTGCCCAGCGATGCGGCACCCAGCAGCGTGGTGGTCGGTTCGGGCATGAAGATGGCGATGATTGCCGGACCAATTATCGAACCGACGTTGCTGCCAATCTCGGCCCCCGTCTCACGAGCCACAAAATTGGGCTTGTCTTCCTCAGGCGTATTCGCATAAGCGGTGCCCGTGGCGGTCACGGCCGCCATGGTTCCCAAGATTCCCATTCTCTTGGCAATCCGCACCGCTTTGTCGCCCCACGCTCGAGCCCATCGGCCCCAGCGACTGCGGGGCTGCGGGGGCCCAGGTGCCCTGGCGATGACGGTTGTCCGCGGCGGACGATCGGCGGCAGGGGCGACGCCCTGGTTGCGGAATTCTTCCCCGGAGGTTGATTGTGGAGCGAATGACGACTTGGGGCCTGTATATCGCTCCAACAAGTGTTCCCGGGCCGCCTGACGGTAACGGTCTGCAGCGGCGTCAAACCGATCAGCAATTTTCCGTATCTCAGAAGGAGTGTGGCCCGGAAATGCCTCCGGCAGTGACCGTCGGATATCCGCCGCTCGGTTCACACCTGCGGCATAACGGCGAAGTGCCTCTGCCGTCTCTGCCGGAGATCTGCCTCTGCGGCCATAGCCGGCAATTTCCTGGGCGATCTGATCTTCGATTTCATCCCCACGGGCGGGGTGCTGCACGAGAAGGGAAAAGTACAAGGTGAAGGCACACACGGCAAAGATCAACGCCTGGCGAGGCATAACATGGCTCCTTCAGCGGGTTTCTGGTTTCCAGGGGGCGCCGCAACCTGGGGCGCCACGGGATAACGTCAAGCGATTCGGCGGACGCGGTCCAGCGATCGGATGTCGTCCCACAGGATGCCGGGAACGCGTCCCGGCAGGCCGTGGCCGACAACGGCCGCACCGGATACCGCATCTGCGGTCGGTTGAGCGAGCGTCGAGGAGGCCTGTGGTTGAGCGGGATGGGCTGGAAATCGCAGTTTGGCTGTGGACCAAACGTTCCTCGTCGGTGGCGGGGCCAGGGAGGCGAGTGTGGGCAGCGGGGTGGCCAGGAGTGTCAGGCAGAGCACCCCGAGGGGGGTCCAGCGGCGGAGGGCAGGCGGGAGGGCCATGGCGCGGGTCTCCGTGAAAAAGGGTGGAAAATTGTGAAAAAATCGGTCTCTGAAAGGTACATGCCGCATCACCCTGGGGACCCCTCACGGCGGAGGCAAATTTTCTAAAAAAATCTGCGGCGGCGATCCCCCTTCGACGCTGGTGGCCCACCGCACCCGCCG
Source organism: Planctomycetales bacterium (assembly GCA_011772275.1). Taxonomy (GTDB): domain Bacteria; phylum Planctomycetota; class Planctomycetia; order Pirellulales; family UBA7805; genus CS4-C045. The sequence continues at coordinate 12,527 of WVZU01000266.1, forward strand.
GTTCTTTTGGTTGAACAATAGCTGACAGAAGGGTAGCATCGTGGTTGGCGAGGGGGCGCGCCGGGGG
>WVZU01000042.1 GCA_011772275.1 Planctomycetales bacterium
GTTCCCCCGTGTGGCGATCGCAGCCTTCAAATACATCTGCCTCCTCTGAAATCGGCCTCCACTCGGTGCTCATGTCGAGCAAGTTGACGAAGAAGTCGTTGGTCAACGTTTCGGGGCGTTTGGTAAACACACCGTGAGGGGTTTGGCCGACGTTGGTGTTCAGGACGCGCATCCCGCCCATCAGCACGGTCATTTCGGGCGCGGTGAGGGTCAGCAACTGAGCTCGATCTACCAAGAGCACTTCGGCTGGTACGCTGTACTTGGCCTGGAGGTAATTGCGGAAGCCGTCCGCGACCGGTTCCAGCACGGCGATGGAGTCTGCATCGGTTTGCTGTGCCGAGGCATCCATGCGTCCCGGCGTGAAGGGGACGGTCACCGTACAACCACCGTTTTTCGCCGCCTGCTCGACGCCCGCGCAACCGGCCAAAACGATCAGGTCTGCCAGCGAGACCTTTTTGCCGCTTGACTGGGCGCTGTTGAACGCGCTTTGGATGCCCTCCAGTACATCGAGCACCTTGGCCAGTTGGGCAGGCTGGTTGACTTCCCAATCCTTTTGTGGTGCCAGGCGGATACGGGCCCCATTGGCGCCACCTCTTTTGTCTGAGCCGCGGAACGTGGACGCCGAGGCCCAAGCCGCGGATACCAACGAGGAGACAGACAGGCCGGAGGCCAGGACCTGTTCCTTGAGCGCGGCGATGTCCTGCTCATCGATCAAGGGATGATCGACCGCGGGGATGGGGTCCTGCCAGATGAGTTCCTCAGCGGGCACTTCCGGGCCGAGATACCGCGCGCGCGGGCCCATGTCGCGATGTGTCAACTTGAACCAGGCCCGAGCGAACGCGTCGGCGAACTGATCCGGGTCCGTCATAAAACGACGAGAGATCTTTTCGTAGGCCGGGTCGAACCGGAGGGAAAGGTCGGTGGTGAGCATCGAGGGAGCGATGCGTCGGGACGGGTCGTGGGCATGCGGCACAGTTTCGGCGCCGGCCCCATTCTTTGGTGTCCACTGATGCGCACCAGCCGGGCTCTTGGTCAGCTCCCATTCGTAACCGAACAGGTTCTCGAAGAAGTTGTTGCTCCACTTGGTCGGCGTGCTGGTCCAGGTGACTTCCAGTCCGCTGGTGATCGCGTCCGCACCCACGCCGGTATTGAAACTGTTTTTCCAGCCCAAGCCCTGTTCTTCAAGTCCTGCCGCTTCCGGGTCGGGCCCGCAATTCGAGTCTGGCGCGGCACCGTGGGTCTTGCCAAAGGTATGGCCCCCGGCGATGAGCGCCACGGTCTCCTCGTCGTCCATCGCCATGCGGGCAAAGGTCTCACGGATGTCGCGTGCCGCAGCGACCGGATCGGGGGTGCCGTTAGGGCCTTCCGGGTTGACGTAAATTAACCCCATCTGCACGGCGGCGAGCGGATCGGCGAGTTCGCGGTCGCCTGAGTAGCGTTCGTCATCCAGCCAGGTTTTTTCGACACCCCA
>WVZU01000239.1 GCA_011772275.1 Planctomycetales bacterium
CGGCTGCTCTCAGCAGCCGGGGTGCTGAGAGCAGGCCCCTGCAAAGTCCGTTGTCCCCGAAGGTCCTGTCTTCTGTAGCCGGCCTCTTTGAGGCCGGGGCGTGCGGGCTCACAGAGCCCGCCTACAGGTTTCAGGGCCAGGGTGAGGCGACCCCGTCAGGCCTAGGTCGCAAGACCGCTCAGCCAAAAGCCGACCAGGTAGGCCAGCCCGGCCGCCGTGCCGCCGATCAGCAATGTCTCCCCCCCGATCAGGATCGGATTCTGTCGCGAAAACTTACCACGGACGATTCCGATGGAAAAAAACGTGGCCCCTGTCAGCAGTGCGCTGGCAAAAAACAGCTGTTCTACCGCCAGCCAGGCGGCTGCGAACAGCGGCAAGAGGGGCACCATTCCGGCCAGCAGAAAGGCCACAAACGTGGTCAAGGCGGCTCGGATCGGCGAGGGGGTTTCCAGCTGCAGACCCCACTCTTCCGTCAGCATCGTGTCGACCCACCGCTTGCGATCGCGCGTGATCACCGACACGATCTGATCCAGAATGGGCCCGTCAAAACCTTTGTTGGCAAATATCTGCCGAATCTCTTCCCGTTCCCCCTCCGGAATTTCCTCGATGTGCATCTCTTCCATCTCGCGAATACGCTGGACCGTCTGCCGGTCCGCCCGCGATTTGAGAAAGTTGCTGACCGCCATGCTGAAACCATCGGCCAGGACGTTGGCCAGTCCCAGCACGACCGCCACACCCGCAGAGAGGCCCGCCCCCGCCGCACCCGCCACGATCGCAAACGTGGTCACCGTACCGTCCACGGCACCCAGGACGAAATCGCCTAAATAGCTGTGGTGGTTGGAAGATTCAATCCGCTGACGAATGGCATCGGTCGTGTGCTGTTCGGCCAGGGTTGCTGAGCGAGTTTTGGCGGACATCGTCTGGTTCTCGACAGGTGGGCAGGAACACTATTTTCCTTGATTTTAACGACCTCCCTCCAAAGACCAACGGCCGAGCGGATAAGCACGTTCTTTTGTGCGATCTCGCACGATACGTGGCTGGGGATTGGGCTGAGCAGGCGTTGTTGGCGAGCGGAATATTTCTGCGGCTTAATGGCACGGAAGCTGCAAGTTGGGTTGAGCGGACGTGGGGCGGTAAGGCTGGACGCGCCGACCCACGGGGCCGGTTGAGGGTTCGAAGAGGGAGGTATCCCGATGGCTGGAGAGGTGACAAAACACAAGGTGGGTCGGGGGCAGCAGGCCTGGTTTCGCCAGGGCCCGCTGGCGCCCCTCCGCGAAGAACTGGAGGACCTGGTGTCTCGTTTTTGGGGCGAACAGGGTGATACGTGGCTGAGCGGTGCGGTTCCGGCGTCGATGGACGTGGCGGAAACGGAAAAGGCGCTGGAGGTCAAACTGGACCTTCCCGGCTTCAAATCGGAAGACGTGGATATTCAGTTGAGCGAGGGGAGGTTGACGATCAGCGGAGAGCGGAGCGACGAGCAGCAAGAAGAGGACAAACAGCGGAACTACTTTCGCATGGAACGCCGCCAGGGAAATTTCACCCGCTCGTTAACACTGCCATGTCGGGTGAAAGAAGACGAAGCGGTGGCGGATTATAAGGACGGTGTGCTGACGATCACGTTGCCCAAGTCCGATGAGGCCAAGACCAAGCGGATCCAGGTCCAAAGCTGACCCGTTCCGCCGGGGAGGGGTCGCCGGTCGGTGGGGAGACTCAGGGACCGGAAATTAGGACCGGGAGGCTCGGGCTGGGGGGGCTGGGTTTGGGTGTGGTTGAGCGGAAAAATGCGTGGCGAGCGGAAAACGAATGGGGTCATGTCGCCGGTTGCGTTTCTGCTGGATCCGCGGTCGTATGACGAGCGGCCGCAGCGGGTGCAGCTGATCGAAACGCATATCTCGTGGGTCTTTCTGACCGACCGGTATGCCTACAAGCTGAAGAAGCCGGTGGCGTTTGAGTTTCTGGATTTCACGACCCTTGCCGCCAGGCGAGCGGCCTGCGAAGCGGAAGTCCGCTTGAATCGCCGCCTGGCAGAGGGGGTTTATTTGGGCGTGGTTCCCATCACCGCCCACGACAGCGGCCAGCTGTCGTGGGGGGAGGGTGGCAGGGCCATCGACTGGGTGGTGAAGATGCGCCGTTTGCCAGAGCATCGCACGCTGGAACATTTGATTGGGAGTGGCGAGCTGCGGGAGAGCGAGATCAAGGAGTTGGCGTCGACGTTGGCGAATTTTTACACCCAAGCGGCCCCGCTGACGATCAAGCCGCTCGATTACCGCGCGGCGTTGGAGCGTCATGTGGCCAGGAATTTCGCTGAGCTGCAGGGGGCGGCACATGGGCTGGACGCCGACCAGGTCCGACGCATCCATGGGGCTCAACGCCGCCTGCTGCGGCTGGCCCCCCAGCTGCTGGACAACCGGGTATGCGACGGCCGCATCGTGGAGGGCCACGGCGACTTGCGGCCCGAACATATTTACATCGAGCGTCGACCGTTGATCATCGATTGTGTGGAATTTAGCCACGAGCTGCGTGTCCTGGACGTCGCCGACGAATTGTGTTTTCTGGCCATGGAATGCCATCGGCTGCACGCGGCCGCGGTCGGCCAGCGGATCCTGGAGGCGTATACGGATGCCAGCGGGGACGTGGTCCCGCCGGTGCTGCTGAATTTTTACAAGTGTTATCGAGCGTGTGTGCGGGCCAAGGTGGCCGTTTTGCGAGAAGATCAGCTGGATGCCCGCCAGCGACAGCCGGCCCATGCGTTGGCTCAAGAATACCTGACGCTGGCAGACGAATATGCCCGCCAGCTGGGTCCGCCCCTGCTGGTGGTGGTCCGCGGCCTGATGGGTACGGGCAAATCGACGCTGGCTGAGCGTCTGGCCGAAGGGCTGGGGTCTGAGTTGTTGAGCACCGATGTGGTGCGGCGGGAACTTTATCCTGCCGCCCCGGCGGGGCTCAGCTATGGGGCAGGGCCGTACTGTGCGGAAGATCGCCGTCAGGTCTACCAGGCGATGCTGACCAAGGCCGAACAGCTGCTGGCCCACGGCATGTCGGTGGTACTGGACGGGACGTTCCTGTTTGCCGACCTGCGGACCCAGGCGGTCCAAATCGCTCGGCGCAACGCAGCCGTCCCCTTGATTGTCCATTGCCAATGCCCGCCCGACCTGGCCGCTCAACGGATCGCCGACCGCCTCGCATCCGGCCCAGGCCGCTCGGACGCGCGGCCCGACCTCCAGGCCGCTCAGCGCGTCGAGCAGGAGGGCGATCCGCCCGGCTTGCCGGTGCTGAACGTCGACACGACCCATAGCGTTGGCAGCCTTCTGGAGACGGTCCTGCAGCGACTGGCCCAGCAGCCGTGTTTGCGGGGAGCCGCGGTGTCTTTAGAATCAACGTGTCGCTAACCCCGTTGGCTACTCGTGATCTGGACCCATGATCGATCCCCACGCTGCTCTGCAGGCCGGCGGGTCAAGTCCTGACGACTTCGACCAGCTGTCCCTCCGCGCTCGCCTCGAATTTCTGCAGCTGACCGACATCGACGCTCAACGGCTGCAAACAATGGCGCCGCGCTACCAGGCCATGGCCGATCACTTTGTGACCATCTTTTACGACCACCTGTTTGCCTTTGAGGAGACTGCCCGTTTTCTGGAGGATCCGGACCGGGTCCAGCGCCTGAAGGCGGCCCAGCGGAAGCACTTTCAATCGCTGTTGCTGGCCCAGTGGGATGAACGGTACGTGGCCGAGCGGCGGCGGGTGGGGCAGGCGCATGCGGATGTCGGACTGGACCCGCATCTGTTTTTGGGCGCCTACAGCCAATTTGTCCAGCACTTCTTTCGCGACGCCGCCGACGCGCATCAAGGAAACACCCAGCAATTTGCCGAACAGCTGGTCTCTTTGACCAAGGCTGTCTTTCTGGACGTGAGCCTTACCTTGGACGCGTATTTTTCGCATTTGATCCGCGAGCTGAAGACGGCGCTCGATTTATACTGGCGAGCCAACAATGACTTGCGGCGGTTTGCCCAGCTGGCCTCCCACGACCTGAAGACACCCCTGGCGACCGTGGCCAACCTGTGCGAAGAGGCGCTGGATGAATTTGGCGAACAGATGCCGGCCGAACTGCGGGAGTTGATTACGAAGGCTCGAACGCGGACGTTGAAAAACAGCGCCATGATCGACGACTTGCTGGAATCGACCCTGTCTCTGGAACAGGAGACTTCCCAGGAAAAGGTCGCCAGCGGGGAAGTGATGGAAGAAGTCCTGGAACGTTTACGGCCGGTAATCGACCAGAAACAGATCCAGGTCTCGCTGCCGGCGGACCTGCCGGTGGTGTGGGGTAACCCGGCTCGCTTGCGGGAGGCCTTTTACAACCTGCTGTCCAATGCCACCAAGTTCATCGACAAGAGCCCCGGTCAGATTGAAATTAGCGTCCAGCAGACCAAGGGACGTTGTATTTTCACGATCGAGGACAACGGGCCGGGGATTCCGCCGGGGGAGCTCCAGCGGATTTTCGTGCCTTTC
>WVZU01000225.1:0-1795 GCA_011772275.1 Planctomycetales bacterium
GGCTGGTCACCGTGCTGAAGATGGAGCACACCCGGCTGTGCAAATACCACTTGGGGGCGAACTCATAGCCGCAGTGCCCGGCAGTGTTGATAAACGTGTCAATCGCCAGGAAAGCCAACAGCGCCAGCGGGTGCAACGGCAGGAACACGACCATCAAGCCAATCCCCACAAACTGGATCACCGCCTCCGCCGGCTGAAACGCAAACAGGGCCCACGGGGTCGGCGTGACCGACTTGTGGTGGCCGGCATGGGCATACTTGAACAGGATCGCAAGATGCATCGCCCGGTGCGACCAGTAAAACCAGGTGTCATGAATCACCAGGCACAAAAACACGCTCAAAATGCCGTAACCCGGAAAATAAGCCTCCCGGTCCCAGTAGATGGCGGTCATTCCCGCCTGATACATCTGCATCAGGATCGTGCTTCCCAACGCAAAAATAACCACGCTCTGGATCGATAAACGGACCTCACGAGCGATCTGACCCGGCCGCGGATCGGCCGCTTGAATGCGGCCCTGCCGGCGAAAAAACTGGAAGTAAAACTGGGCCGCGGGCAGCAAATAACCCCCGACCAGAATGATCGCCAAGAAGATACCGAATTGGAAAAGAAGTTCCCCAACAATTGTCATCATATGGCCCCACGTCGATGTAATCTCAAATCTCCCGGCGGCGACCAGATTGCCGTGGTCCGAGCCCGCTGAAAATACATTTTTTTCCACCGGAAAGGGAGACAATCTACGCCCCCGGACGCGAGCCTAAATTGCCTCAATTACCTAGTATTATTCGGTAGGGTCAGCGCGGAGGTCAAATGGGTCCGGCACCGCGCCGGGATCGCAGCCGACCAGCAACAGCAGGTGGTCGCCCATCACGGGGAAGCCGCAGCCCGAGACGGCCCGGCTGCCTGTCCACAGCTCCAGGCGGTCGGCGACCTCCTGCTGGCGATCTTCATGCCCCCTGTCCGCCCGAACAGGCCTGCCGCCCATGGCGGTAAGTGCTTTTTTAGTAGAGGGTTACTTCCAGGTTAACCAACTGCGAACGGGGCAGGGTTGGGGCAAAACCCTCCCCCCGCGGCCGTGAAAAACCTCCGTGATGGACCACCAGCAGAGTGAATTGCTGCTCGATAATGCCTGTCCTTTTTTAGCTAGCTTTTTTTTAGCTTTTCGAGAGGCCCCTTTTTTAGAGGCCCTTATCTTGGGGCTTTTCAACAAGTTCTTTTTCTGTGACAGGTTATTGACAATCCGCATGCATCCACGAGAATCTATGCACCTTTCAAGGTGATCTCCTCTCGTGGCCGTGCTCGTCTTTCGCAGCCGGTTGTTCTCAAACCAGCAAGGAGTATACGACGATGTCCGATGACCCCGCTCCCTCTGCCGAGTCACAGCAAGCGTCTGGGCCCGATTTGTCAGCACTTCGGCAGTCTGCCGACGAGATGGAAAAGCATCTCGAATCGCTGCAAAACACCGCTAGCACCGCTCGTGCTCAACTGTGGATCATGGTCGGCCTCCTGGTGGCCATCCTGGTCGTGTTCGGATTCTCGACCTATCGCCGCGTGAAGGAGAATTTCAGCGGCGAGAAAGCGGCCAATGCCGCTCAACAGTTGGTTCCCAAGTTAACCCCGATCGTCCAGCGCCAAGCCGAGACGCTGGTAGCCAAGGTTGGTCCGGTCTACGTCAAGCTGGTCGAAGAGCGACTTGCGGAAGGTGGCGGCGTGCTGGCGGAGGATGCATCGAAAGTCCTCGAATCGCTCCCGCAACAATGCTTTGACGACTTGCAAAAAGTCGTGAACGGATCGTTCA
>WVZU01000225.1:1811-5189 GCA_011772275.1 Planctomycetales bacterium
AATGCCGACATTCTGCAGGATCATTTGAAAGAGATGTTCCAGAAAGAGCTGGATCAGCTGAACGACGCGATGGCGAGTTTCGAAATTCCCAAAGCGTATGCCAAAAAGAGCAACGAGGAACTCAACTTCCTGATGCTCCACTACATGTTCTTGATGATGGATGACGCGGCGACCAGCTATGAGGAGGGGGCGTTTTTCCCGATCGAGCTGGTCTCGGACGCCCCACAAACGGCGCCGCGGAAAACCCGCCCCAAGGCCACTTCCCCCGCCCCGGAAAAGCCCGCGGATGGCGGAAATGGCGAGGCCACCTCAGCCGACAAACAAAGTGCTGCAGAAGATCGCCCGGCGGCGCCGAAATCCTAGTCGCCAAGGTCGTGGTCCAGCAGTTCGCCCAAAAACTTGTCAAACCCCTGATTTCAGAGGATTCAAACTATGGCCGAATCGAACATTCAACAAGAAGTCATCGATCTGGCAGTCCGTATCGGAAAACTGGAAACCCAAGCTCGTGATTACGCCGCCCTCGCGCGGCATCGCATGATGGTCACCCGCATCGTGGGGATCATCATCCTCGCGTTCATGGTGATCTACCTGAGCTATGCTCATCAGAAAATCGCCGCTGTCAACGCCGACCAGGTGGCTTTGGCCGCGACCGACGTCATCAAAGACCGTCTGCCAGAAATTCGCAGGAATCTCCAGGACTACCTGGAAAGCGAAGCGGATAATAATGTCAAGCTTATCGAAGCCGAGCTCAGGAAGCTTCCCCAGGCGGGCGCCGACTTTCTGCGGGAAAAGCTGCAAGAACGGGCTGTGGTGGAGGTGAAGAAATACGAGCCGGAGATCGAGGTCCTTTTGCGGGCCTCCCTGGTGGAAACCCAAAAAGATCTGGGTGATCGTGAGATCACCGAAGAAGATGCCAAACAAATGATTAACGACACCGTGGCTCAATTTCGCCAGCAGGCCAAGGCGCGGATTGACAAGGTCTATGCAGAATACGCGTTGCCTGCGTCGGGAATCGCCGAATACCTGAAGAAGCTGGCCACGACGAAGGATGGCGATCTGAGCCAGCGAGAAAAAATTCAACGCGATGCGATCAGAACTTTTTTGGCCATCATGTCCAGGTACGAATTCGACTTCACCTTTCAGGCCCTCGGCACCACGCTGGCACCGCCCCAGGCGAGCAGCACGGAAAGCTAGGCGGTCGGAGTCAGAACCGGCGGCGCAAGCGGGGCATGGCCACTCGACACGCCCCCCTGGGGTCCCCCTGCGGGGCCCAGCGGGGTGATTGAGCCGCCTGGGGGGTCGGCAGGCGGCCTGAGCAAGCTCCTGGGGTCCTAGGTCCCCTCAGCTCGTCGCCGAAGTGCCACGGCGAGCAGCACCCCGACGATCCCGTCCGCTGCTGGCGGAAACCTGCCGGGCAAAAATCCCTGCCGCGGACCCGCGGAAAAATCAGGTCTGGCCCGCGAACTTCCCGCGATAAGATCCTGTTATCGGAAGAGGAACCAGCATGAACTTCTGGGCCCCGTGGGTGACGATCATCTTCCTGGCAGGCGCGGTGGCGACCGGCCAGCCCCCGGAAACGTTGCCGCCGCTGAAGGACGGCCAGCCGCCGCAGAACGTCGACCAGCTGTGGGACGGCTTTGATCCCCGCGCCGAACCGCTGGAGGTCGAGACCCTCCGCGCCTGGGAACAAGATGGCGTTGCCCTGCGGATCGTGCGGTTTCGCATCGGGGTGTTTAAGGGGAAAAAGGCGACCCTGGCGGCCGTCTACGGGTATCCCCAGGACGTGCTGCCGCGTGGCAAAAAAATCCCTGGACTGGTGCAGATTCACGGGGGAGGGCAGTATGCCGATTCCCAGGCCTGCCTGCTGAACGCCAAACGTGGTTACGCGACCGTCTCCATCGCCTGGGCAGGCCGCATCAGCGCGCCCGACTACCGGGTCTCGCCGGCCGAGGTCCAGCTGTTCTGGGAAGGAAAGACCGGCGATCCCCGGTACAAACTGACGACAGACTGGGGCGCCCTGGATGGCTACCACGCGCCGGCCAGAAACCCAGGGAACGCATTTCCCAGCCCCCGCCCGGCTGCCTGGACGCTGGATGCCGTCGAATCGCCCCGCAACAGCGGCTGGTTTCTGTGCGCCCTCGCCGCACGCCGAGCGCTAACGTTTCTGGAACAGCAACCAGAAGTCGATCCGGAAAAACTGGGTGTCTACGGCCATTCCATGGGCGGCAAGCTGACCGTGATGGCAGCTGTCGACGCTCGGGTCCGGGCCCTGGCCCCCTCCTGTGGGGGCATTAGTGACCGGCGTGACCAAAGTGCCGTTTTTCGAGCAGCCCTGGGGGACGATGTCAGCCTGCGAAAGGTCTCCTGTCCGGTGATCTTTCTCAGCCCCGCCAATGACTTCCACGGCCGCATCAGCGACCTGCCCGATGCCGTGCAGGAACTTGCCACGGGCCAGTGGCGCGTCACGTGTGCTGCCCATCACAACCATCAAGATACGGCCGCCTACGAAGTCGCCACGCTGCTGTGGTTTGACCAGCATTTAAAAGGGACCTTCACGTTCCCTCATACTCCAGACACGGCCCTACGGCTGAATACCACCGAGGGAGTGCCCACGATGACCGTGCGGCCCGATCGAGCAAAACCAATTGTGGCGCTGGACGTGTTCTACACGCAACAGGTCCAGCCGGACGAAGGGCCCGGTGATCGCGAACATACCATGCACCGTTTTTGGCATCATGCCCCCGCCACCCCAGCCGATGGATGCTGGACCGCCAAGCTGCCCCTGCACAGCACAGACAAATCGCTCTGGGTCTATGCCAATGTCCTGTATGCCTTGGACACCCCCGTGACAGGAGCCGGTTACTATTACCGACCGTACACGGCTCATCAATTCAACGTCTCTTCGCTGCTGCAGAAGATAACGCCTCAGGAACTCAAAGCCGCCGGGGTCCGCGCCACGATGAAGCCGTCACTGCTGATCGAAAACTTTAAGGGCGATTGGGAGAAAGAGTGGTTCACCTACAGACCAGAGGAATGGGCGCGGTCCACGCACAAGGTGTACGACGATACCTGGCAGGCACCTCCCGACGCCAAGCTGGCTCTGCAAGTCCGAGCCGCCGAGGCGAACTGCCTGGTCGTCCTGATCGACGACCACGCCGCCGAAGTGGAACTGGTCGGCGGTGCCCCCTGGCAGGAGGTGGTCCTGGCACCGGGGGACTTTCAAAATGCGGCCGGCCAGACGCTGGCCAGCTGGGAGGGGATCAAGCAGGTGAAACTGAGTCCCACAGAACAGCTGAAAACTCTAAAGGGTACCCCGGACCAGGCGCGGAAGGTGGGCCGGGCGTGGCAGGGGCCCCCACCCGAGTTCCGCGACCTGCG
>WVZU01000012.1 GCA_011772275.1 Planctomycetales bacterium
CGCCCGGTTCTGTGTCGCGCTTGGGGATCGTCTCCTGGTCCTCCCCTGGGAGGGGAAACAGGTCTTCAGACAGGTCCGTTTCGGGTTCTGCGTCCGGCAAGAACGGGGGCAGGTCGTCTGACCGGGGCCGGCCGTCGGGCAAGGGCAGGCCGGGATCGAGGTCCGCCGGTGGTTTGGGAGCCAGGTCGCCGTCCAGTCCCAGCGGTCTATCCCGGCTGAATTGTCCTTCCTCTTCGTCCCATTCTTCGTCCCACGGCTCCTCTTCGAAGGGGAGGGGAGGGAGCGTGCCCGGCTGCTGTCTCCGTCGCAGCATCGAACTGCTGGGCGGCGGTTGCATGCCGGGATAGACGGGATAGATGGTCGAACGGTTCCAGGGTCGCCAACGCGTGGGACGCAAGCCCTGGTTCCGCGGCGCCGGGTATACGGGTGCTACCGAGTAGTGGGGTGTTGGGTGGGCCGCTGCAACCGTCCCCACCGGGCCAGACGGGATCATCAAATTGACCAGCAGCAAGGCCAGCACGGGGCCGGGGCCAAACGAGATCAGCCGTTTGGCTGGCAGGGGATTACTGGAAGTTTGGTGTCGGTTGTTACACATTGCAATCGGGATCAGGCAGGTTGCAAATAGTCATTAAAAACCGTCGTTGTTGCCTCGACGAGCCGACTCGTTGAAGCTGATGGTCACACCCCGGAGCAGGAAAATCGCTCCGCTAATGGAGGTAATGGGTCCGGTGACCCGTTGGACGAATGTGTCGATGTGCGTTGAGACGCGTGCGCGGATGAAGATCCGGTCGCCTGGAAAAATCTGGTAGTTCGTGGCCGTGATGCCTTTCTTGACAATTTCATCCCAGTGGACCGGTAGCCGCTGTTCCAGGCCGTCCTTGTCTGGGGAGGGCCGAGCGATCCAGATGTCTTTGGTGCTTTCGCCACCCAGGCCACCACCACCAAAGCCACCAAATTTCGCCCCCTTGAATGGGGACGCGGGTTACCGAGTCGCCCAGGCCGCCACCGTCCCTGACGATGTAGTAGGCCTTGCTGTTAATTCCCGCGATGTCCACAAAGACTTCCGGAGATTCAAGGAACTCGTCCAGATGTTTTTCGATAGCGTACTTGGCTTGAGCCAGGGTCAAGCCGGCGACGAAGACCTCGCCGTAGCCGCCCAGGTTCACCGTCCCTTGGGGCAGGACCTGGTGCGGACCAGCGACTTGTTGCGAGCCGGTGGACTGTTCCAGAACGAGGGAAACCAGAGGATTGCGAAATTCGATGAGTAACTTGCGTCGTATCGCCTCGGCGGCGTCAACGGTGCTCAGTCCGGCCACCTTGACGATGCCATACTGCGTACCCAAGTCGACGGTGCCTTCATGTTCGATCTGGTACAAGCCTTCGATCGGCGCATCGGGCAGGACGTTGTCGGCCTGGATTTGGATGATGTCCAGTGGTTCCAGCAGATAGGGGATCTTGGGGATCACCTTAATGGCATCGATCAGGAGGACATCCGGTGGCTCGATAATGTATTCGGGCAGGGCCGTTTTGAGTTCTTCGTTGGGAATCTTGTGCGCGGGGGGCAGGTGAGCTTCCAGGTCGGGGTTCCGCGAGGAAACAGACTGGCAGCCGCTGCAGGCAGCCACGGCGAGCAGTAAGCCGATGGATAGGAAGAAGTTATGCATGTCGGGAGCCCATCGAGTCGATCGAAAAGGTAACGGACGCTGGACGCAGGTATCGCGCCCAGCGTGGGCCCCCCGGTACGGACATGGCCCCGTGGTTTGGACAGTCTTCTGCACGGTGGCAAGTCGGTACAGGCTGCATTATCGGCAGAGTTGCCCGGCAACTTGCGGCCTTTTTCCCCAAATCCTGGTTTGTCCACCATGCGTACCGATAGGCGGCCCGATTGACACTCAGCCAGAGTGGGGTACGATGGATTTAAGTCCTGAGTGAGCCACAAGATAGCTCGCGATAGCTTCCAAGACGCCCACATTAACTTGCATCCCTCGGTCCTGGCTGGCCCCACGATGTGACGTGGGCCTTTTCGTACGGCCCGTGTCCCCATGGTGGGATGCTGGCGGTGCGTGCAGGTTTGCCGGGTTTGAAAAACCGCCCTTGGTCGGTAGGCCTGTTGCCGGCTTCAGATACTGCT
>WVZU01000098.1 GCA_011772275.1 Planctomycetales bacterium
GATCGCTGTGCCTCGGAAACCGAAAACCGCGGCCAGGCCGCAGAGGGCGACGACAGCACATAGCGTCAGCCACGGCGTGGCACCCAACTGGAGGGTCTTGCCCAGCATGACCAACCCACCGCCTACCAGCGCCAGCAGCAACAATCCTGCCACAGCGACCAGCAGGTAGATCAGCAGGTAAGATGCAACTGTCACGACTCGACCTCAGGCGGTTTGCGTTACGGTGCGACGCTGCTGGTTCGTCCAGGGGCTGGACAGCTGTACGGCCACGGCCATGGTGGCGGCGCACATGAACCCCCACGGCTGCGGAAACGGTGCCCAATTCGCCGGGAAGGGCCACAGCAGGTAGAGGGCACCAGCCCAGGTGACGGCAACTGCCGTGGCCCACAAGCTGAACCTGACCGACCGCATCGGATCGGCCAGCCGCCACCAGCGGACCAGCAGGAAAAGAAAGCCGAAATAGGAGAGGTAGGTCATCAAGGATCCTGGCGCGAACGGTTCGGCTACCGAGGCGAATGCGCTGGGTGCCTCGAGCGACCCGGCGAAGAGGGGTTGAGCGGAGAATTCGTGGGGCAGGTCGACCCAAAAATGTTGCTGGACCCCGTAGCTCGCCGTCCCCACCAGCAGGCCGGCCAGCAGCATCCCGAACCGCCTCACCGCCGGTTCGGTATCGCCACCTTCCCAGATCTTGCCGGCAGTCAGAATAGCCCACGTGCCCAACATGCTGGCCAGGGCCAACCAGGCGTACTGCTCGGCCGTGGTTTCCACGCCCCGCAACAACAACATCACCAGGCTGACCACCAGGCAGACGAGGGCACCCACCACCATCGATCCGCAGAGTTCGCCAATCTTCTCCCGCACCGATTTGAGGGGCTGGCAGGGGGAGTCCGCCTGCTGCCGCCAGCGGCGGCGGCGAGCGGATTTGCCTGGCGGCTCGGTGACCGGCGGCCCGGCAGGGGTGGCCGGCGGCTGGCTGGGAGTCGGACCTGCGGTCGCCGGTGGCAAAGCGGTTCCCGACAGGTCGCTCGGCATCCGACCCAGCCACCAGCAAGCCCGGTAGACCAGGTAGGCCAAGGCCAGCACGACCAGCGAGGGAACCAGGATCACCGACGTCTGCAGGACCAGCCAGCACGCGGCGACCACGAAAACGACCTTGGCTGCCGTGTTGAACTGATTGTTCCAGGCGCTGCCGAATTGGGACAACTTGTCTCTGACCCATCGCAGGAGCGGCTCTTCGCTGCCGGCCGCCGGCACGGTTTCGCCCGCGGAGGGGTTGGCCGCAGCGCCGACAGCCGCCACTTCGACGGCCAGCACCGGTTCCTGCGAAACCGGCGGCTCAACCCGCGGGTCACGCAGCGGTGACACCTTGGGCTGCAGATGGGCCCGCGAAGCGGCCAACGGTGCCGACGGAAGGTCGGCCAATAATTCGGTCGCCGAGGCATAGCGAACCCGTGGATCCTTGGCCAGCGCGCGACGGACGATCGAGCGATACGGTTCGTCCAGCGGGGTGACGTCGGGCTGAGCCGTCAAGTGCTTCATCAACACTTCGCCCACGCTTTCGCCCTCAAACGGCACGCGGCCGGTCAACATCTCGTACAGCATCACGCCCAGAGCATAGATGTCGATTTCTTTGCCGTAACGCCCATTGGCGATTTCCGGGGCCATGTAGTGCACGGTACCGACGCTTTCCGTCTGTCCGCTACGGCGACTGCAAGAAATGAACTTGGAGAGCCCGTAGTCGCCAATCTTGACCAGACCATTGTCAGAAAAGATGTTACCCGGCTTCAAGTCACGATGCACGATGCCACATTCGTGCAGGTAGGCCACACCGGCCACAATACCCTGCATCCACGCATGGAGTTCCCCAAGCGGCATGCCCAACTGGTTTGCGGCAATCACCTGCTCCAGGCAGTCCCCCGTCACGTGCTCCATCACCACCCAGCGGTCGTCATGGTCGTCACTGCGAATGTCGTACAATCCAACCAGGTTAGGATGCTTGAGGTTCAGGCATTGCGCCGCACCACGAAGTTCCACATCGAAGTTGCGGCGGATCAACTTCAGGGCAACTTCCTTGCCCCCGTCGCTCACGGCAAAATAGACCTCGCCAAAGCCGCCGCGACCGATCCCACGCTTGATCGTGAACCCGTCCAACGGTCGGGAGCCGCTGGCGTACGTGAACTTGGGGGGCGTACCTGTTGAGCGGGCGGGGGATCCGAGGGGGTCGGAGGGGCCAGCCGTCGCTTCGACTTTCGCGGTTCGAATGTTCATCGCCGCACGCCTTCCTGCACCGTGTTCACGTCCCAGCCTGACGTATCTTTCCCAACTCGTGTTTCGTCAACGTTCAATTTTCCAGGTCGCCAAATTCGCCAGGAGTTTCGGCAACTCCTCAGTCGCGGCGAAACTCCTGGCGACGTTCGCGCCACCGGTCAGGGTAAAATTTTCGGCCCGACAGCGGGCCAAGGAGGCGGAACTAACCATTTTAAGCAATTTCCAGCGTCAAGGAAAAATCCCGGCCCTCGACCCTGCAGCCTGGCCCCATGCTGGCCTCCGCCTGAAACTTGTCCCCGTTGACTGTGATTTCACCCTCCGTCCGACACCGCCACTGCCGATTTTGGCGAAACAAGACGACTTGCCCAGACAACTGGCGGGCCAGAATGTGACAGTCGGCAGTCGGGCCCAGGATCAGCGTGTCGGCCATCAGGATAATGCCATCCACGGCCGGTTGGGTGCGATGATGGCTGACAAGGTTCAGCCGTGCCGTCGCGCTCAGCGGGTGTGGCTGGCGAAACTGGAGCCGTGTGTGGCCGCCCAGTTCGATCAGGGCCCCATCCCGTAGATTGGCGGCGCCCTGGACCAGCCGACCATCAATCACCGTCCGCTCGGCGGCCGCAGCCACATAACCTTCCTGGTCGCGATGGATCGTGAGGTGACGTCGCGAGACATCGGCCTGGATTGGCACATCGACTCCTGCGACCGGCACGGCCTGCCCGACCAGAACCCGTCGGCCACTGCAAATCAGGAACCCGCCCACGGCGTCGACCCATAACAGCAGGCGGGCATCGCCCGTTCGGCTCATGGATTCTCCGGGCAGGCGGGCCTGGCCGGTCGTGAGCGCTTTCCAATTTGAGTTTCTCGCAACCATGGCAACACGCTGATTTCCTTCTTTTCCTTCGGCAACTGCTAAGATGAGTGCTCTCGTTTGGTTCCACCCCTTTCCGGATCCGATCGGGGCGGTCGGCAGCCGGCGGAAGGGATGCTGGGTTAGCCTTCCCATCTATCCTGCCCACCCCACGGCTTGCCTGCCGCAACCCCCGCCCGCAAGGCGACGTCTCGGTGGTCCACGTGGCCCCCGGACGCCACCCAGGGGAATCCGTCACTGACACCTCTCCTTAAAACCACACGATACATCCACCCTTCGCACCTGGCCGCGGGCGGCAGGGACACATCGCCCTGACTGCCTGGGCAGACTGCAGTTCAGTTACCGAGCCAGATCGGCGGCCAGTTCCTGTTGGGCCGGCAGCTCTTCGAAATACTCAGTCACCTGATCTACGATGTTTGCCGTATCAGGCTCTTCCAGGATGATCTCACCCTGGTATTGTCCTTCGGCGTTGACCAGCCGTTCGGCGACGTCCAGTCGAGTTCGCAGATCGGTGATCAGCTCCTTGCAGCGACCCAGCCGGCTGTCATCCAGGTTGATCTCGCTGGACGTTTGAGCCACCTCGACCATCTTCAACCGCGATTCCAGGTTTTCCACATCGACTTCCAGCTGCCGTTTGGCGGCCAACATGTTTTCCAGCTTTTGCCGGGCCGCATCCAGGCTGCGGGTCCGCGCATGGTAGATTTCACGCAGGCTGGCCAGCGTGGCATCGTTGGTCTTGTACCGCTGGAAACGATGGGCCAAGTCATTTTTGACCTGGCTGACGGTGTAGTAACGGCCGGTGTAGGTATAACCGTCGCGGGGGGAAGACAGATCGTCGCGGAGACGGACGATTTCGGTCTTTTCGCGAGCCAGCTTGCCTTCCGCTTTGGCAATCTGTCGTTCCAGCCGTTCTACCTCGACCTCTTCTTTGGCGATCACGTGCATCGCCTTGCGGATATCGGGCAACAAGTTTTTGACCATTTTGCGGGCCCGATCGATTTCGAACTCGACCGGGACACTGTCCTTCACTGAATCCTTCATCCAGCCAATGCTGGTACCGACATAGCTGGCCGCGTCCCGCCCGAAGAAAAACAGGGACAACAGCGTGACGCTACCGGCGAGGATCACCATTTTCCTGACCA
Source organism: Planctomycetales bacterium (assembly GCA_011772275.1). GTDB lineage: Bacteria > Planctomycetota > Planctomycetia > Pirellulales > UBA7805 > CS4-C045. The sequence goes on from WVZU01000098.1 coordinate 4,282, forward strand.
TGACGGACTCCTTTTTGTGGGGAGAGGGGGAAAGGGCGGGTTCCCAACGAACCCGCGACGGTTTTTCTAGAGGTAATTCGTCACGGCACGGCGGATCTTGGCAAATCGGCCCGATGAACGATAACTCGTTGTCAGTCTGCAAGTTGCACCACCAGAAAGCTCTCCTGGCCGGTGGGAAAAAGCCGCGGGTCCGGGCGGTCACTGGCCAGCCAGTTCAGCCGCCACTGCCAGAGACACCCGCCAGAGGGCGACGATTCCGGTCCCTGCCGTCGCGTGCAGGGGGTGCATTACACGGATTGTAATTGTTTGGCAGCATGCGAGTATGCGTTGGCGCCGGTTAGACGCTTATATCACATGGGTAACATTTTAAAAAACAAGCCACCCCCGCTCTGAGCCCCGGCATTTATGCCGGGGTGATGATGTCCACCACCCCNNATTGTTGCGGCTTCAGCCCTGGCGATCACGCGTGGTGCTGTTTGATTTCCTGTTGTTCCTCCACGAGTCATCCCAGGCTAAAGCCAGACAGCACAAAGCCCCGTAAACGGGGCTCGACACATTTTTTTTACACGATCTCAACCTCGTGCTAAAGCACGAGGCTATTCGCATGAATCCAGAAAAGCATGGGTCTGCTGACATGAAACCGGAAAGGCTCGCGTGTGCGACAACTACCAGTTGCTGTAATCGACTAAGGTGTTACGCAAAGTGCAAAATGCACCCCCGTCCAGGACCGGGAACGGCCATCCTGGCTGGGGTGGCTGCAGCCGGCAGGAGGTGGTGGCGTTTGCGTCTTTTAGCCGCAACTTCGACCAGCAATCGTTGGGGTGGTTGGGCGTGCGCCGCTAACTGGCACCGTTTGCTGCCGGGCTGCCGTTGTGACCACTTTTCAGAAGGTTCTTTGGCAGAATCTGTGGGTGGATTGCTGTTTCCCCAGGGCGGCCACAGCCACCATCCGTCCGCCTGGGGAAGAAATGTGAGCAGCGGGTAGGATGGGGTTAAGCGAGTGGTTGAAGGGTATCCGGTTAAGGGTGGCGGTTAAGGGTGTCCGATGAAGGGTGGCGGCTAAAAGCACATTTTCATCACAGTCCTCACCGCCCCTCTTTCGCGGATGCACTTCACCGACCCGCTTATCCCCAAGAATAGCCGCTGCTTACACTTCCTTCTCAGGCGGACCGACTGTCGCTGTGGCCGCCCTTGAGAAACTGGAAGTCACCCGCAGATTTCTCTGAAGACCCGAATTTTTTGACAGCGGTCTTATTCTGACCTAGTTTTTCGATGGTGTTTTCTGTCAGGCGGGTTCCTGCCTGCGGCCTGCATCGGACGAGGTGTCTGCCAGGGGCGACCCAGCGCGAAACGGTTGCTGGCGTTGCTGGAGAAGCGGCACGTTGTCGAAATCCAACGTCTTAACGAAAACATGATTGCGCGAGGGTGGTGCCGCCAGAGGAATGCCACCGCTGGCGCACCCTGATCGGCACCTTTTCGAGAGGTACATCGATGATGAAAGTGGGCCTGGCGGTCGGCGAACGGACGCGGTTTCGT
>WVZU01000270.1:0-4512 GCA_011772275.1 Planctomycetales bacterium
ACTGTTCCCGAATCGGCGACCACGGACGCCAGCTGCCAACGGCAACCAAACAGACACGTCTTTTCAACGAGGAACAAGTGGGCCACTTTTTTTACACTGGTCACAGCCTGAAGGAGACGAGCATTTCTTGTGGATCTGCTTGCGGCGCCGGTGCCATCATGCGGATCACGAACCAGGTCCCCGACCCCGCCTTTCCGATCCAGTGCTTCGCTCGTCTCCCGGCATTCGCGCTTTGGTTTCCCGCACCACCAGGCTCAACAACAGCGGCAGGACGACCAGGTTACCGGCCAGGCCACCCAGGAGCGAGAGGCCGACCAAGGCGCCGAAGTAGACGGTGGGAATGAACTCGCTGAGGCACAGCGCGCCGAAGCCGACGACCAGGGCCAGGGTGGAAAAAAAGACCGCGCGCCCCACGCTTTGCTGGACGGCATACAGTGCCTCGCGGACCGTTTGGCCCTCTTGCCGCAACCGCCGGAACATCGTGATGTAATGGATCTCTGAATCGATCGACAGTCCCATGCTGACCGCCGCGATCATCGCCGCGCCCATGTTAATCTTGACCTCCAGCCAGCCCATGATGCCGGTCACGACCAGGATGGGGAAGACATTCGGGACCAGCGCCACGGCCGCCAGCAGCGGGCTGCGAAAGGCGATTAGCATCATCAGGCCAATTGCCGCCGTGGCCACGCCAAAGGTCACCCACTGATCGCGCAACATGCTGTCGATCAGGTTGGTCAACAGCACAAAGAAACCGGTCACCTCGGCGCGGGCCAGTTTCTCGGTGCCAGGAAAGACCTCGCGGCTGATCTGTGTGACCTGGTCGATCAGCTGTTGTTTCTGTCTTGACGACTGCCGTTCGCGGGCACGCAACATGATCCTGGCAAAGAATTTTCCCGGCTGCCGGGGATCTTCGGCATAGAGACTTTCGGCGACGTCCGGCATCTCTTCGACCAGCCGTTTGTGCTTGACCCGTACCAACACATTCCGCGCGACATACGCAGGTGTGGGGACGGTATCCAGCCCGTCCACGATACTGACCACCTTGCTCAAACCGGAAATCTTCCGGCCATCGGGTCCGGTGAGGGTCACTTCCTCGCGCAGACGGCCCTGCAGGTGCCGCAGAATGCGGAGGTAGCGTTGTCCCAGATAAGCCGGCGGCGGCGCCGGAACGATCAGATCCCACACCCCCGCGCCCCCCAAGTGGGATTCGACAAAGTTGTACGAGCGGACGATGTCGCTGGAGCTACGGAAGTTGCGGGTGAAATCGCTTTCCACCTGCAACCGCGTGCATCCCAGCGCGGCCAGCCCGACCACCGTCAGCCCGGCCAGACCGATCAGCTTGGGCCACCGCAAGACGGCGTCCATGCAGCGTCCAAGGGTGTCGCTTAACGCCGATTCGCCCCACGCCCAGTGGGGATCGACATCTTGCGTCCCCCACAACACCAGGCCTGGCAGGATCAGCGCCAGGCTGACCAGCGTCAACAGCGACCCGACCGCCATCATGACCCCAAAATCGCTGACCGGTCCGACCTCAGCCGCGATCAGCGATGCGAATCCGGCGGCGTCGGTCAAGCAGGTCCACAGGATCGGCGTGAGCAGGACCGTGCCACTGACCAACAACGCCTGGCGGGGCGAACATTTTTCGCTACGAGCTTCCCGAAAGCGGACCACCACGTGGACCACCGTCGCGATACCAATCACCGTGATGATCGACCACAGCATCGAACTCACCATGCTCAACTGCAGCCCGCTGGCCCACAAGGCGGCCTTGGTCAGCAACAAGGTCGCATTCACAACTACGATCGGTACCAGCACCCACCGCAGGCTGCGAAAGCAGGCAATGATCGTCAGCATCAACAGCAGCGTGGCAATCCAGCCCAGGCGATTCCCGTCGTCTTCGACCAGCCGAAACCCCTCGGCGACCATCACGGGACCACCCACCAGTACCGCCTGGCGGTCGTGCTGCTGGACAATCTCTTTCATCCGCCGCAGCGTCTTTTCGCGGGCCTCGGACGGGGCACCCACATCCAGCATGCAAGTCACCGCCGTCGTGCGGCGATCTGCGCTGATGTTGTAATCCTCCAGCAACTCCAAAAAAGCGGGCCCCCGCTGCTGGTTGTGGATGATCTCCGGACCCAGCGGCGTGGTCGTCAGGCTGACCACGGACCGAACCCCCTCAACCGCCGCCAGATCCTCGGTCAGCCGCTGGACCCGCTGCATGCCCGCTTCGGTCATCAGCTGCGGATCCACATACGCCGCCATCACCACAGCATCGCCGCCAAACGTCCGCTGTAACTGGCGGTAGGGAACCAGCAGGGGATCGTCCGCCGCGAACATGTTCTCGATGGAACGATCAAAGCCCAACTGTCGAGCCGGTAGATAGGAGGCGGCCACCAGGACGCCGGCCAACAGCAACAGGCCCCAGCGCCAATCGATCAGCAGGCGCGAAAGCCGCAAAGCACGTGAACCGGTCACAAAACAGCTTCCCGACAGCCGAAGGCCTGCACAGAAGAAATGGTCGATCCGCCCAACGCTTAATCTGCAATCTGCCCCAGCCTATCGATACGGCAATCCAGGGGAAATAGCATTTTTCCGCACACGCACCATCGGTAAGGGGATGGCCCAGGATGCCCTCCCCAGCAGCCCATCGAGTCGATACCTCTCACCCGCCACACCGTCCGCCCCAGGCTGTCCGCGGCTCCAACGGGCGGCCAGCCAATTGCAGGTTTAGCGAGCCGAGCTGGAAATTATGTTTCGCGATTACCCATCCGGCGTGAGCCTTTCCTACCCGGCTTGTTCGCCCCTGCCACCGCTTATTGCCCCCAGCCGCCGCTTGACGTATACTTTGTGAGTCACGAAGTACGTGATCAAGCAGAAACGAGTTGCTGGTCTGACGCCTTCCGGTTGTTCTTCCCGCATGCCGCACTCTGCGTGGCAGTGCCCATCCTGAGAGTACTCTCGCCCGTTTTGCGGTTCTCTGCTGTTTCGTTTTTTGGGCCGATAGCCAAACCGGCTGTCCGCCCCGGTTTTTGTTGGAGGGCAGAAATGCCAGAAGGTAAGATCAAAAAGTTGGTCAAGGATCGTGGTTTTGGGTTTGTGGAAGCAGAACAGGGAGACTTGTTCTTTCACCACTCCGAGTTGCAGGGAGCCTCCTTTGAAGAATTACAGGAAGGGCAACTGCTGGAGTACGAAGTTGGCCAGGGCCGCAAGGGCCCCTGTGCCACCCATGTCCAACTGGCCGTAAAAACCGGCTAGCCGCCCGCTTGGCCACCATTCGGTTCACCCCCTGAGGCTGGCGCGCCAGGCTGTGGCCTGCCGCCGCTTTGCGGCTGGCGTTTGGTGGGATGACAGTTGCCGGGGCTGGCGGCCCGGGCTTATTTAGCCCGGCTGCATGGCTAGTGGAATTCGAGCGGCGAGAAAATCGATGACGTCAGGGACGCCTGACGGGGTCGGGAGTCTTTTTCGCCACGGAAAAACCCTGCATGGATGGATCGTGGGACGGGTGGCGAAAAAGACTCCCGACCCCCGCCCGCTCCATGCTTGCAGGCTAAACACGTACGGCGCCCCAGGCTGTGGCCGGTCGCCGGACCACGAAGTTTGTGCGACAGAGGGGCTGAATCGCCACCTGCCGCAAGGGTGGCTCAACAGAGCGGTGGCTGCAGTCGGGCCAGGGCAGCCGAAGGCGTCAGAATCGGAATTTCTCCGGCTCGGCCCAGTGACGTGAGATGCTTGTCGCTGCTGATCAGCATGTCGGCCTTGGCAGCGATCGCCAGGGCGACCAGCTTGTCGTCCTCCGCGTCGTCGGGAACCGCGCGCGGCACGCTATCCGGTTCCACGGGCAGACAACATTCGATGAACTGCTGCAGCTGCTCGCAGTACGGCACGCGCGACAAGGCCTGGCGAACGATCAGCTGGTATTCCCCCCGCACCGCCTGGCTGACGGCCGCCACGGCCTGCCCTGCCAGGCAGGCCGTCACGATCTTGCGGCTAGCCGACCGGGGCGCTCGGGCCGCGGCAATCAGTACATTGGTATCCAATACGATACATGGCATGATCTTCTTTCACCCCCTCCAGGCTCGTCACCAGCGGTCCGTCTGGGAAAGAAGTGTGAGCAGCGGCTAGTCTTGGGGATCAACGGGTCGCTAAAGTGTATCCACGCAGCAGGCCGCTCCACCCGCTACCATGGGGAAAAGGCCGCGGGCGAAACGGGGGATTGGAAAAAACCAACGATCCCGCCGGCAGGCGTGCCGCTGACGACAGAAGTTTCCGGCAGCTCAGTTCGCCAGCGACCAACCCTTGATATGCTGGTTCGTACTGCCCAATTCGTCCAGCTTGGCCCGGATGTCCAGACCGGCCCGGGAAATTTCGAAGGTACACAAAGGCGGCGAGGCGTTGGGGTCCGTGTAAATGTTCTGGATGCCTTCGACGTCCGACAAAGCGCTTCGCACCGAAGCGGCACAACCGTTTCACGTCATGCCGGGCAAATGCAATTTGACCAACTGCGCGTTGGCA
>WVZU01000270.1:4561-10036 GCA_011772275.1 Planctomycetales bacterium
CCGGTTCTAAGTATCCCCTGACCGGCTGCCGCACACGTCACCGGCAGCCGGCGTCGCCTGGTCGCGTGATGAAATTGACCTCCAGCAGCCAAAGCCCACAGTATAGCGACCAACGGCCGCACGAACAGTCCAACCCCCAACCTGCCTCTCGACAGGCTCGGCGGTACCGCCGGGTACAAGCTATGAATCTATTTCACCTTCCTCGTTGACCGCTGTTTTATCTGCCGGCTGCCCCGATTTGCTCGTTTTCCGCTGCGGATCCTCTCATGAAGCTATTCATCTATGGCACGCTCAAGCGAGGCCAATCCCGCCACGCCCTGCTGAGCGGACAACGGTTCCTGGGGACCGCCCGCACCCAACCCGCTTACCGCCTGTACGACCTGGGCGCTTACCCCGGACTGGTGGCCGACCAGCGCGGTTACCAGGTCGAAGGCGAAGTGTGGGAAATCGACGACCAATGCCTGGCCAGGCTCGATCAGGTCGAAGGCGTCCCCAGGCTGTATCGTCGAGCGATCGTACAGCTGCAAGGCGGCCGGCACGCGGGCGTGCAAACCTATCTTTACGAGGGTCCCCTGGCAGACCAGGCCGACTGCGGCGCCCGCTGGCCATCAGGCCGCCCCGGCCCGATCCGCAAGGGCTGCACCTGATCATCCATCATTCCGGCTCAGCCCACACGCTCAACTGGCCGCTCGCGTCCAGCTGAACATGGATCACTTGAGGACGGCAGCAAACCGGGCAATCTTCAACATACTGCTGGTGCGATCCCTGAGACAAATCCACCGGTATCACAATTTCTTCACCGCAGGCGTCGCACAGGTAAGCCGCTTCGTCGTGCATGTCGGATACAAGCAGATGGGTGTGGGGTACGGCAGAGGGTCTGTAGGGTCTCTGGTTCCGCGGTCTTTGATGGTCCGGGGGGATTTGGTCACCGGGCCAGGTAACGCACCAGCCACAGTACGGCTGTCACCAACAGGCTCACCAGCACGCATGTCGTGAGGGGAAAGTAAAACCGAAAACTCTCCCGCTCAATCCGAACATCGCCCGGCAGCTTGCCCAGCCAGGGTACGGCAGGAGCCAGCAGCCAGATGAATCCCACTGCGGCGATCAGGCCGCCGCTGATCACCAGGAACCAGCCGGGGTGCTGCATCACGGATTCCTGCCGCCGGCCTTGCCAGCCGGCTTGGCCCACACCTTGCTCGCCACCTTGCCAGCCTCGGCCTTCTGCTGACCGGCCTGCTGTTGCATCTTTTTCCGCAAGTGCATGAACTTCGTGGCCGGTTTACGAGGTGTCTGCCGTTGGCCCTTGGACATGACGATATGGCTCCTGGAACGATTTCTACCCTCTTTATTCTATCGAGGAAGGGGCCTGGCCGGTAGAATGCCAGGCAGTCGCCACGCGGTCCGGCTCGTCGTTTGGGATGGTGCTCACGTTCTTTCGGCTTTGGCGGATGGTCATTTTCATTCATGAAGAACGCGCCTACCTGTCCTGGCTGGCGCATCATCGTCACGGTTTCGTGCTGGACATGCTGCGCAAACCGACCCGCAAACCGCCAGTTTTGCACCGGGCAAGCTGCCAGGGGATCAGGGTATCGCCGGGCCGGCAAAGCCACTGGACCACGGGACGACACGTCAAGGCTTGCGGCTTGGACCTTGCAGAACTTTTGGCCTGGACCCAGACGGAGACCGACCGCGAGGCCGTGTACTGCCAGGAATGCCAACCGGCGGACCCGGCCTTCGCCGCGGAACACGCACCAGAAAAGCGGCTCACCAAACTGGGCAAGGACATTCTGGATTACGTGGTGGAAGCGGCCGTGGTCTGCCTGGATCAGCACGCCGCCTACGATACGTCCATCGCCGATCTGGCGACTTATCTGGACAAAACCCCCGCCCAGCTGGCCACCGCACTCAGCCGGCTCACCGAAGACGGTTACCTGCGGATCGAAGGGTCGCTGCAGCCGGGGCAACCCGTGCCTGCCACGCGGCGGCTGTTCCCCACGGCCGACGCCCTCCGCACCCTGCCCGCCTTCCACCAAATGTCCGTTCGCAAGGTGAACGAGGAACTTCAGCAGTTGAACAACCAGGATGAGGAACTTACCTAGCCCCGGCAAGATCCACCAGCCCGGATGGCTCACACACTTGGTGGCCAGCGACGGGCGGTCTTTGCCTGGCAAAGAAGACGACGCGATTTGACGACAAGCGATTTGATCATAGGTTGAGCCTCAACTGGCGATTTCGGACGCGGGCAGGCCAAGACTTGGCCGTCGCTGAGCAGACGGCTTTTCAGAAAAGCAGGCCGGGCTGAGTGGGAGGGGGAGAGGAGGGAACGGCCGGTGGGGCCCCGTTTCGGACGTGCAAAAAAACGGAGGCTCATTTACAATTCGCGGCATCCACATGATAAAAGAGAGGGAAACAGCCATGCCCGCTGAAGCAGACAAAGTTTCCGATCCCCGATCTACCCATCCCGCCTGTCCGGTTTGTGGGGGGGAGCTGGTTGAGATTCGCGCCAAGCTGCAATGTTCGGCCTGCCGCACGATCTGCGAGACGTGCTGTGAGGGGGGCCGGGGATGAAGGGGCTGCCCGGCCGTTAGGCGTGTCGCCAAGCGAAAAATGCGGCGGTCAGAAAAATTATCCATTCGGTGATGGCCAGCAGGTAGGTCGTGACCGGAAAACCGCTGTAGATCATAAAGGCGCCTGTACGAAACAGGACGAGGCAACCGTGGATCACCAGGCAGACGAACAGCGAAAAAGCGACGTGGTCCGGGCGATAGAGCGGCCAGAGGAAGATAATCGCCAGGGCCAATTCCAGCCCGCCGTAAACGGTAAAAAATTCTGATTGGCCTTGCCCCGGTTGCAACGTAAAGCCGACCGCCCTGGACGTTCTTTCTGGCAACCAGGCGCACCAGGCCGCCAGCACCAGATAGGAGAGGCCCACAACGGCTAAAAAAATGTGTGTCATGGCTGGTCTCCGGCGGGGGTTGACTTCTTTAACAACAGCAACAGCATCACGACCGGCGTTGTGGCCCGGATGCTGTGCGGCAGTTCGGCCGGCATGTGGATCCATGCACCCGCTTCCGATTCCACCGTGTCCTTGCCCAGCGTCAAGGTCGCCTTGCCCTGGATCAACTGCAGGATCGCGGGCATGGAGGCAGTGTGTTCCGACAATTCCTCGCCCTGGCCGAATCCAAAGATCACGGTCTTGACTTGATCGTCATCGAACAGCGTGCGGCTGAAGATGCCGTCTGCGGGCGGTGCCGCTTGTTCCACCAGGTTGCCAATCTGCGTGTACAATGCGCTCATGGCAGCAATGCTTCCCAGCCGGCGACGTCGGCATCGTACCGCTCGTGCATTCCGGCAAGATCACGTTCTTCTTCAACTCGAGCAAACTTTTCGCTCACCTCGGCATCATCCGCCAGGCTCAACACATTCTCGGCCATCTTAAACAACACGTTATTTTCCTTAAAAATATGCTGCTGCAGCAGTGGGATGAACTGCCGGGCCGCCGCGGCGAACGCCTCTTTGTCCAACGGCTCCGCCTCGCTGGCCTCTCGCATCCGCCGCACGCAATCTCGGCCCACCACGTGTTCGTGCAGCATCACGCCGATGGGCCCCCCTTCCTCGGCAATCCCCCGTTCTTTTAGCAATGGGAAAAACAGGTCTTCTTCCTTGGCGTGGTGGCACCTATCGGCGAACTGCCGGAAGAAATCGGCGGCCCAGCGGGGAAATTCGTCCGGAACGGACTTGTCCGCCTCGATGCGGCTGACCACCTTTTCCAAGACCGCCAAACCCCGTTCGATCAAGTCATGTTCGGCCACCAAATGTTCAACGGATTTCATGATTCACCCTTTCCCCACATCGGCACATCTTTAACATCCTGGTTCGCGATTTTAGTCGGCGAGACGGTATTCTGTCCCGGTGGCAATCCAGGCCTCGTTGGCCAAACCGCTGGGATGCACAAGTTCTTCGCTGTCCGCAAAGGGAACCATCGGATCGGCCGGTGCGTGCAGGATGGTCCTCTTTTGCTGGACAGCCGTCGCCCCACCCCACCGCTTCCAGGCAGGACACAACAACACCAGCGGCGTCGACTGGCTGTCGATATGCCTCGCCACGGCCCCGCCGCGGCCCCGCCGCGTGACGAGCCCACCACGACATCCGGCCGTTGCCGATCGCAGGCGGACTGAGCGACCCGGACCGATTCCTTGAAGTCGGCGTCGGACAGGCGGGGATGGATCACCGCGTGGCCGTGGTCGCTCAAGTAGGTTGGCTGGAGGCCACCGGGTGTCGAGCCGAGCCGGTGAAGAAAGAGGATCTGCATCGGCTGGCAGGTCGCCCCGCGTTTCTGTTCGGATCCCGTTGCCCGACCAGGGGGAATTCCCACCGGCCCGCTCTGTCGGCTTCCTGCAATGTGAGTCATTCGGAGGGGGCCGTCAAGGGGCAAGGGAAAAAGGCCCGACGCCAGTTACGCCGCACCCCGTCCCTGCGGACTGCGCCCGTCGACAGAACTCTGGGACAGACAGAACTGTAGCGGTCACAACTCTGGCGGAATTTTCAGAGAACCGTGGCAGAGAGTTCTGGGAGGACTCTAAGAGAGGGAATGCTTTTTTAACCAACTACCATACACGCAACGTCTTCCATACCTTTGCAAAACATTGCCTGTCTTGACTTCCCGAACTCATCTTCATGTGTCGCCTTCGCGGTCAGCTATCGGGCTGAGAGCTGATCTAAAGACAGCGAAAGACACCGAAGCAAGCCAGCTCGTACCGTCCCGCGATAGAGGGGCGCTGGACATGCCAGACAGCCAGTATCCCCTGCCAGGATGCGCCACAAGCGAAATGGTTGTCAGGCCCTGATCCGCAATTTTTCACGTCACCTTTTCGCCAACACAATCAAGGGGTCGGGTGAGGTGGTCTGGTCGCTATCGAAAGTCCAGCGTCTGCAACCCTCTTCCCTGGGCTGACCGGACTTTAACCAAGAACTGTCCACGAAACGCCATGAGGCTCTGCATCGGGAAATCGATACGCGCAAGGGATGGCTGGCCAGAAACGCGACTGAAAAGATTCAACCACCGGTATTCTCATCACGTCTTGCACATGATGCGAGCGGATCGAGCAAGTCCCTCACAGATGATGTTGGCCCGCTCTGGAAGCCGACCCCAAAGTGCGTTACACTGCGGACTTGACGATTGAGCGAGTCGCAAGCCGAGTGGGGGCACGTCATGAACCGGGGTTTCGACGCCTATCACCGCTGGCTAGGTATCCNNGGTATCCCACCCCAGTACCAGCCGCCCGATAACTACCGTTTGCTGGGCGTGGAGCGGTTTGAGGACGACCTGAGCATCCTACGGGACGCGGCCGATCGGCAGATGCGGCATGTTCGCAGCTATGAGCTTAGCGAACACGCGGCGTTGGCCCAGCAGCTGCTCAATGAACTGGCTCGCGCCAAGACATGCCTGTTGAATGCCGAAAAGAAGGCTGCCTA
>WVZU01000270.1:10115-10829 GCA_011772275.1 Planctomycetales bacterium
GTGATAAGGAAGGGTTGCCACGAGACACCATCGGCGCACTGGACGACATCCTGCCAACGTCGTTGCCGAGAATGACTTTGCCCGGGAAAACCCGCAAGTCGGGAAAGAACAAGAAGCTTCCCATCAAAATCATCGGCCACATACTGGCACCCCTGGTCGGACTCGCTTTGGGCTATTGGCTGCTGCATACTTTCATTTGGAATAACCGTTCCGACTCCCCTGTGGTATTAAAGGCACCGCAAGAGGAGGCCGACCGGAAGGCAAAAGAGGAAGCCGCACGGAAAGCGCAAGAGGAGGCCGACCGGAAGGCGAGGGAGGAAGCCGCACGAAGAGCGGAGGAAGAGGCGTTCCGTCAAAACCCCTTTCGGGAGTTCCCAGAGAAGCTGGAAATTCCTCCCGTTGGAGCATTCGAGCAGACGGAGCTGGCCAGGCTGGATCTGCCCCCCGACGAGTCGCTGTACTTGGAGTTAATCGGCCCGCCAGTAGAAGGTCGAGCTGGTTTGTTTCGGATTGATCAACCCCGTACTGACGGGGCGGATACCAGCTGGCAGGTTTTGCTGGATACCAACGCCCAGCAAGCAGGTGGTGCGTTGAAACGGTTGGAAATTGCCGAAATCGTACTCGCTCAGGACACGCTTACCTTTCAATGGCACCCGCCCAAGGCCGCCGGTGCCCCTGCGGGCCAGTTACGCAATTGCCTGATGACGTTGAAGG
>WVZU01000311.1:0-215 GCA_011772275.1 Planctomycetales bacterium
TGGGATGGCGAGACGTTCGAGCGTTTGCAGGTGATTCGCGACTTTGGCGAGGAACCTGGCGCCCTGGCCTTTTCGCCTGACGGAAAAACGCTGGCCGTCGGCGGGCGAGAAATGCGGCTCGCCCAATTCGACACCGCCACGGGACGCAATCTGGGTTTCCTGCACCAGGGAAATAATCGCGCGTACGGATTTCAGTCGGCCACCTTCAATGCGGA
>WVZU01000311.1:267-1586 GCA_011772275.1 Planctomycetales bacterium
CAGAGCGGCAAGCATCTGGCCGCGTACCACGAACACACGCACCACGTGTGGGGCATGCGGCTCAGCCACGACGGCAGCAAGCTGGCGACGATCAGCTGGGCCGGAACCGCGTTGTTGTGGGACATGGCCACGCGGGAGGTCATCCACACGTTGCCCACCTCCAGCACGAATCTGTATTGCGTCTGCTTTTCTGCCGACGACAAACGTCTGTTTACTGCCGGCAATGCGACGGCCATTTTCGAATACGACGTGGCCTCCGGGCAAAAGACCCGCAAGTTGGCCGACCTGCATGCCCGGGTGCTGGGTGCCGACAGCTCGAGCGACGGGAAATGGATTGCCGCCGCCACGCTGGACAGCGACCAGCTGCACCTGGTCAACGCCAAGACGGGTGAAGTGCCGCTGACCCTGAACAACACGGGACAAAAGCCGTTGGAGATCGGCTTCTCGCCGGCCGACCCGACACGGTTCGCCTCGGGCGGGTACGACGGCACCCTGCGGATCTGGGAGATCGAGGTCGCAGAACCAGGGAAGCCTTTTGAGCCGTTGGTGGCCGAACCGGAAGATCCCTTGCTGATCCAACAGGAGATCAGCCACGATCATGTGCTGATCAAGCCCTGGCAATCGTTCACGGCCAAGGTGGAGGGCGTGATTGAAAAAATCGAGATTCGGGCGAATGTCTACGGCGGTTCCCAGGGAGAATTGATGGTCTACCAGGGAGAGGGCGTGGGCGGCCAGCGACTTCACCAGCAGACCTGGGAGTCGCCCTCCCGGGGCGGGGGACCCTGGACGGTATTCCCGCTGGAAAAACCGCTGCCGGTCCAGCAAGGCGGGGTCTACACCTGGGAGTTAACCGGCGCCCATGGCATCTACTATGCGAAGGACAATCCCTACCCGGGTGGCCGCGCATCGGTCGGGTCGTACGACATGTGTTTCCGCGTTCACTTTGCCGAAAACCCCTAGCGGCGGATGATCCGCCGTCGCCGGCCCTTCTCCGCTGGCAACAGCCCCGCCTGGCAAAAAGGACAGGCATCATCTGCTCGCATCCACGCGCAGCGATGCATTGTGCCTGTCCTTTTGCACTTTTTTCACTGACTGAGAGTGTAGAGCAATTGTCTCAATTGCTCCTGGCCGAGGTGGAGACGTCAAAGTGTGGAGTGCCGGTCGGGCCGCGGGGCGGGACAGCCGTCGCGGCGCGCCAGGACGGTTTTCTGTGGGAGGAGCAATTGGGGACAATTGCTCTACACTAAAAACGGTGGCGGACGAGAGTGTAGAGCAATTGTCTCAATTGCTCCTGGCGGAGGTGGAGACGTCAAAGTGTG
>WVZU01000048.1:0-1322 GCA_011772275.1 Planctomycetales bacterium
TTCATGGGCTTGCATTGCATGTCCCAGTATTTCACCAGTATTTCAGTACCAGTATTTCAGTATTTTTGGTTGTTTTGCTCCTGCTATATTGGTCTGAGTTCGCAGCGGGCGAGTTGGCCAGATTGGTAGTCAGGGGCAGGTTGCCAGGGGGTAGTCCCAGGTCATGTTTTTCAGCTTTGATGGAATCGACGGGGCAGGCAAATCGACTCAGATCGCCTTGCTGGTCCAGCATCTCAAAGATGCCGGCCACAAGGTGGTCACGTGTCGCGACCCGGGCAGCACTGAGCTGGGTGAGTCGATTCGCGGCTTGTTGTTGGGTGATCACCAGACACCGATCAGTCCGATCAGCGAGCTGCTGTTGTACATGGCGGCTCGAGCGCAGTTGGTTTGCGAGGTCATCCAGCCGGCGCTGGAGGCCGGGCAGGTGGTCGTCAGCGACCGTTTTCTGTTATCCAATGTGGTCTACCAGGGCCATGCGGGCGGAGTCGGAGTCGAGGCGGCGTGGCAGATTGGCCAGGTGGCCACCGGTGGCATCTCGCCCGATTTGACGTTCGTGTTGGATCTATCCCCCGGTGCAGCGGCCGGCCGGATGGATCGGAAGCTGGATCGGATGGAGCAGCGGGGGGACGAATACCGCCGCAAGCTGCGACAGGGCTTTCTGGAAGAAGCCGACCGGCATCCTGAGCGGATCGTTGTGATCGATGCCGACGGTACGGTCGAGCAGGTGCAGGCAGCCGTCCGCGCGGCCGCCGCGCGGTTCCTCCCCGTCGGGGGGCAATCGTCCGATTAAAGACCGCGGCTGGCCGGCCTTTGCCTGGTTCGCAAAAAGCTGCGTCAGAAAAACCTGGTTCAGAGAGGCATTCAGCCAAATACAGGTTCAAAAAGGTGTCCGGTCCCAGCAGCGTAGAATGGACCGTGTGCCGCAAGAGCCCCTTGGGGGGTGGTGAGCAGCATCAGAACGTAGGGGCCGGCTGAGCGGATTCGATCAAGCGTCGCTCAGACTCCCCGCCCCGGCGCTACCAATTCCAGCGCTTGTCGCGGCGGCGTTGGATTCCGGTCTGGCAAGCGGATGGCTTGTTTTTCGACTTCCGCTGGTTCTTCCGCAAGGCCCGCACCCTGTTGTTTTTCCGAGAAGGCATGTTGCTGGGCCGTGGTGCCGGGTGAGGCCTCTGGGAATTCGAGCTACTGCGATAGTCGAACCTGGCCTCGTCGTCCCGCTCGAAAGATTCTCGTCTGTAGTCGCCTCCAGGACTCATTTTATCATCCCCCCGATTAGCTCCGCCCTAAGGTGAAAAATCCGTACGCGGACGCGAGTAACGCTT
>WVZU01000048.1:1363-3288 GCA_011772275.1 Planctomycetales bacterium
GGGGCGGGGATCGGCAGGCCCGCGGCCCGATTGTGTAACTGGCATCAAGCAAACAGCTTACGTGGCAAATGCTCTTTTCCGCCGACGGGGGCGGTCTGTTCAGAGGGGGGGTCGGGCCGAGCAGCTCTACCAAAATGGCTATGCCAAAATGGTAGAGCTGACGGGTAATCTCTACCATTTTAGATAGTCAATTTGGGGGGGTAGTGTATCTCCCCAGAAGGGTCATGTGGGGTGTTTTGGTCGCTGGAGTGCGTGTGGCTGAGGGGCTACATTGCGGGTGTGCGGCGTCAGCTGGGTCGGCTAGTTGGGCCGGTGGCGGCTGACCGGTGGGGATGCGACCGAGGGGGAGTTCGAGCGATTCGATGACTTGGCAGGGGATTGAGGGTCAGGACGAGGTTGTTGAGCGTTTCCGTCGAGCGGTGGAGCGGGGTCGGGTGGCCAGCAGTTACCTGTTGGTGGGGCCGCCGGGGGTGGGTAAGCGTCTGTTTGCGGAAAAGTTAGGGCAGACGCTGCTGTGTCGGTCGAGCGATGGGAGGGCCTTCCGCCCTTGCGGATCCTGTCGCAGTTGCCAGCTGATGCAGGCGGGGAATCATCCCGACTGGGACTACATTGGCCTGCCGGAGGGCAGAACCACGATCCCCGTGGAACTTTTCATTGGGGACCGGCAACACCGGGGGCGGGAGGGATTGTGTCATCGGCTGGCGTTGAAGCCTTTCCTGGGCGGACGCCGGATCGGCGTGATTGACGATGCGGATCATCTGAGCGAGGAGGATGCGAATTGTCTGCTGAAGACCTTGGAAGAACCGCCACCCGGTTCGGTCTTGATGTTGTTGGGCACCAGCCCGGACCGGCAATTACCCACGATTCGCTCGCGCTGCCAGCTGATGCGGTTTCGGCCGTTGAGCGACCGGATGGTAGCCGATTGGCTGATGGCGTCGGGCAAGGTGGAGGATCGAGCGTTGGCCGATCGGCTGTCCCGCTGCAGCGGAGGCAGCCTTGAGAGGGCGGCGAAGTTCAGCGAGCCGGATGTGTGGCAATTTCGCGAAGATTTCCTGGCGGGCCTGGCCCAGCGGCCGCTGGAGACCATTCGGTTGACCAAGGCCATCGCCGTTTTTTACGAGGGGGCGGGTAAAGAGGCGGCGGGCAAGCGGCAGAGGGCGATGATGGCTGTCGTGTGGACGATCGAATTGTTGAACGTCCTGTTGCGCGTCTGTGTGGGAGATCGGCAGGCGGCAGATCTGGCGGACGAATCGCTCTGGAAGGCAACGAGTATCCTGTCCGAAAACCAGTCGCTGAACCAAGAGGCGATTCTCGCCGCCAGCGATCGTTGTTACGCCGCCCTGGATCACATCCAACGCAACGCTCACCTGGCCATCGTCACCGAAAGCTGGCTGGACGAACTGGCGGTGTGGGCCGCGCCGCATTGACGGCCGTCACGAGTCGCGCTGGCCGAAAACGGTCAAGATCAGCTTGCGGACCTGCCCACGATCGCGGTGTTCGCACAAGTAAATGCCTTGCCAGGTTCCCAGGCAAAGACGGCCGTTGGCAATGGGGATGGTCAGGGCACAGCCCAGCAGGGCTGACTTGACATGCGCCGGCATGTCATCGCGACCTTCAGAGGTGTGTCGGTAAGGGAACGTTTCGGGCGCGATGGCGCTCAACGCATCTTCCAGGTCCCGGGGTACGTCCGGATCCGCGTTCTCGTTCAGCGACAGGGACGCGGATGTGTGTTGGAGAAACAGGTGCAACAGTCCGACGCGGAACCGGCTGAGCTGGGGCAACGCGGCGGTCACCTCCTGCGTCACCAGGTGGAAGCCGCGTGAGCGCCGGGGTAGCTGTACACGGGTCTGCAGCCAATCGTCAGCCATGTTCGGCCACTTCCTCCTCGCCGCTTTAAGGGATCAGCAATCCTGTTCCAGTTTGCC
>WVZU01000048.1:3325-13183 GCA_011772275.1 Planctomycetales bacterium
TCGGCCGGAGGTACCCTGGGGTCCGGGAAATGAGACCGGCATCAGGGAATCACGCATGTACATGGTATCACTATTTTTGCGGGGCCAGATTTTTGGCTCGCGATGCTTGACTTCGCTGTCGAGGCGGGAATAATGAGGGGGTCATTGGAAGCAAGATGACTCGCCGCAACGCAGCCGGTCGCACCTACCTGAAATCTGCAGCGGAATGCCTGTCCACGGTTGGAACGGCTTAATTTTTTTACAGGTGTTTGCCGAGGCCTTGTGGGATGTTGTTGTTTGGTAAATCGTTAGTAGCTAACCAGTAAGCAGGTGAAGTAGATGCGGAACGTGTTTGAGGCCATTTCCACGTTTGGCCACGACGAAGACTTTGCTCCCCTGGAGACCGATGAATTCGAACCAACCGAGGCCCCTGCCGGCTCGCGTGAAAAACTGGATGTGCTCGCCACTCGCGTCCAGCAGGGGTTGCCGCTGTGGCACGGTAATGACCGGCCTGACTACAGCGGTTTGACGGGTGTTGTCCGTCCCCGCGACTGAATTCTCGCGACTTGATCGCAGCTTGCCACACCTGCTATCTAGTAATCCGTCCCGCCCTTGGGGTCCGGCTGGGATGGGGACGCCGCCGGGATGTGGGTGGCGGTCCCTCCCTGCGGACGGCAAGTCCCTGTTTTTCTGACCCTGCATGGCCCTGCGGATGGGTGAGATCCGGTGCCCTGCCGGTAAATATTGGGTAGTGTGAGCGCCTGTCTCTTTCTGTGCTAGGCGTGTTGTGGATCCAGGTCCGCCGCTGCTGGTTCGCTTGGGGACAGTTCGTCACGCAAGATCAGCACGTCGGTTGGGGCCTCGATGCCCAAATCGACGCGGTCGCGTCCCGTGCGGACGACCGTGACCACGATCGATTCTCCGACCCGGATTCTCTGGCTTTCTTTTCTGGACAAAACAAGCATATTTGATCCTTCCTTGGCCCCAGAAAATTCGCTGGAGGAATTTCTTGGTTTGTTTTTCGGTGGAAAACTTTTCTCCGTCGATGGCTACCGGGTAGCTCGTTGGCGACGGCCCCACGGGGGCTTTGGTTCAGGCGACAAGTTCCATCAGCTTGGGCGCCTCGGTGAGCCGGGTTCGAAAAAACCGTTCGCCGGAAGCGCCGTAAAACAGGATCGTGTTGCTGTCGGTCTCCCAGATGGCGGTCATTTTGACTTGTCGAGGGCCGTGTACGCAAAAATAAATCCCGCAAGGCCGTTCGCCCCGCACCAGGATGCGTTCGGTCATTTGAAACGCGCCGATCTCCAGTTGTTCATGATTGCAAATGGTTTGGTTGACGTACTCCCGCAGGCTGTCGAGTGATTGCAGATGATTGCAACGGGCCAACATAGGCTTGCATGCTCTCCTTGCTGGGTACGCCGACTGGACAAAATGCGAGGCAGCGTACGGATCAGGGAAGATGGGGTGATTGCCAATAGGCTTAGCTATCGGCAATTTGGGGGAGATACATTCGGGGCTGTCGAGACCTGATTTGCGGCCGAATGTTGGCTGAAGAGAATCTTGCGAGACGCAACGCCCGATGTTTCCAATGGTTTGCGCTGAATCGCGGTTGGTAGCTGCAGAAAAAAACTTTTTCGGTTAAAGCACGGGCTGTAAAAAACGGTCGGAGTTTGCGGTTTGTGCGAACTGTTTTTGCGCCGTTTCGAGCGGTATGGGAGGGTGAATTGGCAAAAACGGCGCAGATCGCACACCGCGCTTGGTTCAGCGTCTGGCGGTGCGGGGTGCCTGGCGGTATTCGGTCAGCGGGATGGGTTTCAGCGTGACCAGTAAGCCGCCAGCCTGATCGATCCGCTGCAGATCCTCGCTCGACAGTTCGGCTCGCAGGGTATGTTCTGTCCTCCAGCGGACCGGTTTGCCGCCAAATCGCTGTTGGGGTGCCAGGGTCAGCTGGACCTGCGTGGGGACCAGCTGGCGGCGGGCCAGATGATTGTTCAACAGCAGGCGGGGGAAGGGGAGTTGGCTACCGGGATGGACGGCACTATTGAGCCGGGCGTACCAGTCGCAGAACTCGCGGTACTGTCTGACAATTTCCGGTGCGGGTGAACTGCCCACGACCTGGTACGTCAGGAGATCGGCAGTCAGTTTCAGCTGATGGTCGCCGTCATCCACGACATCAAAATTCGGGTTCGCATAGAACTGCAAGAGGAGGTCGCTTTTGCCAGCGGCCCACTCCCGGATGTGCTGGGTATAACGCAAGATCTGGTCGGTGGTTAGTTCCGTTTTGACCTGACGGGCCTTGTCCATCAGTACCAAGCGCCCGCGTGATTTGTCCAGCAGCGTGACCTCGTCGCTGCCGTTTACAAAGTCGTACACGAGACCTTCGTGGAACAGCGTGGTATTGGTGGCGAAGGGTTTTTTGTGGGAACCGTCGAACGCCCGGCTCTCCATCGCAAAATCGGCAGCCGGTACGTTTGCGGTGAGCCCCAGGGAGAATTCCAGGGCGAGGACCAGGGCGGCCAGGGGGGCCAGGGCCGGGCGAGAGCGGGATGCCAGCGGCAGGAAAAATCGGTTGCGCATGGAAAACGAACCCGGCAGGATGGTCCAAAAGACAGACGATCAGCGATCGGGTGGGGGGGGGTGCAAAGCGTAGCCGCTAGGGTCGCGTCGTGTAAACGTCAGTTGCCGCCGTGGGTCCGGGCATCGAGGGTCGCCGCGGTGGCAGGGGCAGGGGCGAGGGCGCGGGGGCGGTTTCTGGCNNGTGGGGGGACGCGGGTCTTCCCCCCAGAGCATCCCCCCGTAGATCGGCGGGGGGGCCTGGCGGCCGGGGCTGCCGCCTGGCGGCTGTTTAGTCTGCCGCTGGGATCTGGAGCAGGCTGAGCGGTATTGCTATCATGGGACTCAAGGGGGCGGGCAACTGACGCCGGATCGGTCGACACGATGCCGCCAGGTGCGTGGAAAGTTGGTCGATCCGGCCCCGCCAGCATACGAGTTAGCGCGCGGCAAAAAGGTTTTCGCCTGGCCCATTCGACAGATGGTCGGACGACCGGATCTGCGATTGGCCCAGGCAAGTTTGTTTTTTTTACATGGAGAGGATTGGTACCGCTATGAAGCAGTTTGGAATGTTCTGGATGTTGTTCGCCTCCGCGCTCCTGGTGGCCGGGTGTCAGCGAGCCGCCGAAGAGACCGGTGGCGTTGTCGATCAGGTTCAGGAAGCGGCCGGCGAAGTGGCCGAAGAAGCTCAGGAGGCGGCCGGCGAAGTGGCCGACGAGGCCCAGGAAGCGGCCGACGATGTGAAGGAGGCCGCGGACGAGGCGGCGGACGAAGCGAAGGACGCGGCCGCGGACGTGGTGGAAGGTGCGAAAGCCACCTTGCCAGCGGTCGAGTAACCCAGCCGGTTGGCACGATTCGAATCGGTGAAGGGGAGGGACTTTGGTTCCTCCCCTTTTTTTGCGCGCAGCGCGTCCTGCTGATTATCCAGGTTGCAACAGGGAAGAGGCCCCTGGCGACGTGCCAATTGTGACGATTAATAGCGTGGGAATTCGAGGAGATTTGGCCGTTATTTGCCCTTCCAACCAGGCCGATACCAAAAAGGTTGGATGCTCGTTGTGATGCGCGGAGTTATGGCTTTGCGGCAGCGAAACTTTTTCCACAGGCATACCAGAAACCATCAACACGAACGACCATGCGCAGCATCCTGACTTTCTGCATCTTGCTGACACCATGGGCCGTTCACGCCGATCCGATTTTGCCGTTGTCCAACGACGCTTTGCCACCGCGTTTGAAAAGTATCTACAGCGAGCTGCATTCGCTGGACGAGCTGGCGGATCCGGGAAGGCCGGCGACGGTGTGGATCTTTTTGGGGATCGATTGCCCGGTCGCTCAACAATACGCTCCCACGCTGAAGAACCTGTACGACAAGTATCGAAAACAGGGCGTGCAATTTTATGGCGTCTATCCCAACGCGCGGGTTGACCTCCTCAAGATGGCTCGACATGCCCACGACCACGAGCTGCCGTTTCCGGTGTTTTTGGACGCTGAGCACCGCCTGGCGGACTTGTTAAGTGTGGAGGTCACACCCGAAGTGGTGGTGCTCGACGCCGCTTGGGAAAAGCGCTACCAGGGGGCGATTGACAACCAGTTCCGCAAACGGGGTCGTCTTCGCGAGGCCAGCCAGAATTATCTGGCCGACGCCCTGGACCGGCTCTTGGCGGGCGAGCCGGTGGGGCAGCCCTACCGGGCTCCGTCAGGCTGTCCCCTGGAAAGACGGCCGCCGCCACCTCCCCGACAGAACCTGACGTTCCACCGGGACGTCGCGGTCTTGATCCAACAGAACTGCGAAGTCTGCCATCGGGAAGGCGGGGTCGCGCCGTTTGAATTGGTGACGTTTGATGATGTTTACTACAGTGCCGAGCGGGTGCGGGAAACGGTGGAGGAGCGGCGGATGCCCCCCTGGCACGGGTTTCTGAACCCACGCTATGGCGAGCTGGTCAACGACAAGAGCCTGTCGGAAGAGCAGATCCGCACGATTGTCGACTGGGTGCGTCAGGGCGCGCCGGAGGGCAATCCGGCCGAAGCGCCCCCGCCGGTAGATTGGCCCGACCCCCAGGCGTGGGAGATTGGCGAACCCGATTTTGTCTACAAGACGCCGCCGTTTACGGTGCCCAAGCACGGGGTGCTGGACTACCAATTCTTTCGCGTCCCGTTGAACCTGGACCGGGACCGCTGGTTCCGCGGTGTCGAGGTCAAGCCGGGCGATGTGGAGGTGGTGCATCACGTCGGCTTGCACGTGGTCCCGGCCAGCGACAAGAAGTTTACCGGCTTTTTGGGGATGGCGGAACTCTATGGTTTTAATACCGAGGGTGCGATCCTGATCAACGACTACGTCCCCGGCGACACGTACAACGCGAAAGTCTATCCGCCCGACCAGGCGGTCAAAATTCCCGCCGGCAGCGACCTGGTTTTTGAGCTGCACTATACGCCCAACAATCGGGAACCACGTGTCGACCAGTCCATGGTGGCGTTCCAGTGGGCTGCCACCGTGCCGGACGATGAGGTCCTGACGAAGGTGTTCCGCAAGCCGGTCGGCCGCTTTCGGATTCCGCCCCACGAGCACCACTATCGGATGGTGGACAATTATTATTTCGAGCATGACGTTTGGATCGACGCGATTCGTCCCCATTTCCACCTGCGAGCCAAATCTTTCCGCCTTGAGATCGTGCACCGGGACGAGGACACCGACGAGGTGGTAAGCCGGGAAACGCTGTTGAGCGTCCCGATCTGGGATCCCGACTGGCAGCGGACCTACGAATTGAAAACGCCCTTACGGCTCCTGGCCGGAACCGAGCTGGTGGCGACGGGTATCTTCGACAATACCGCGTTGAATCCCAACAATCCGGATCCGAATGTCATGGTCTTTTGGGGTCAGCAGACCGCCGACGAAATGTTCAGCGTCCGGTTCAAGTACCGGGTTGTGAAACCGTGATCGGCGTATCGGCCTGGCGGCCCGGCGATCCTTGCTGACGAGAACCTTGACGATGTCCCGCCCTCGAACCTGCTTGTCGCTGCTGACGATCGCCTGCATGGTGGCTAGCGTGCGGGCCGAGCTGCCTCCCCAGGCGGGAAAATCTTACTGGGAGGCGTTGCAAGCGGTCCAATACGAGCCGAACCGGGAAGATCTGCTGGGCCACAAGAAGGCCCAGATCGATCAGGCCCTGCAAGGTCTGGAGGCCTTTTTGCGACCAGGCGGCCAACAGGTCGTGGCCGGCTGGAAGGAGTATCTCGCGTGGCAGGCCCTCCAAGCGGAACTCGCCTTGCCTCGGCCGGACCCGGCCCTGCTGGCCGGTGCCTTGCTGAACCTCCGCTGCAACCAGGCGGGGCTCGAACATGGCCCCTTCATCGCCGTACGGGACAGCCTGCAGGAGTATCTGGCAACCGTCCAGTTCCGCTGCCCACGGGACCCCCAAGCCGCCTTGGATGAAGCGGTTCGGCGTCTGCAGGAGCTGTTGGTTCGTTACGAGCAGGCACCGACGCGGGCGGACGCCCGCGCCATCGCCTCCCTGCTGGCCTGCCTGCAACGTTCCGGCCCGTCGGCTCGACAAGCCGCCGCTGCCATCCGGGCCGAGTACGATCGACCGAACGCCTTGGTCCGCGTCTCGCAGCGGTTCCTGGCCCACATGATGCCGCGCGAAATTGACGAGCGGCAGACGGCGATCCAGGAGACCCATTCCCGTGTATCGACGCGCGGATTTGCCGTGACCCGGCTCGAGGCCAAGGGGCAGCTGGTACCGGACGATCAGCAAGGCACGGTGGACATCCAGATCCACGCGATCACGCGGGCCCCGCGGACCATTTCCACCGCCGGCCCCGTCACCGTGTATGGCTCCTTTGTCGCCAGGACCGACGTGCGCAAGCGGCTGTCGATCGAAGAAGAGGGCCTCTCGTTTCGGCCGGCGCGGGCCAACGGTTCCGCCTCGGTCGCCATTCAGGACGTCGTCGCCGACCGTCGCATCATCGAATGGATTGCTGAGCGTCGAGCCAACCGGCGGTTGCCCGAAGCGGAAGATGATATCTCCCAAAGCTCAGCTCGGCAGGTCCGCGAAACGATCGACCACGAAGTCGAACGGGTGCTGGTCAACGCCAACCGGGTATATTACAACGACTTTCGTAACCCAATGCTCCGCTACGGAGCATTTCCTGAGAAATTCAGTCTCTCCAGTTCAAGTGATTTCCTCCAGCTGGTCATCAAAGTCGCCAAGTCCGCTCAACTCGGAGCGCCCACGGCGCTTCCCGAGCTCGATCCGGAACATGACCTGGGTTTTGCGATGCACGCATCGTTCTTTGAGAACTTTGCCGAGTTGAGCCTGGCGGGCAAATCGATCGCGGACAACCAATGGCTGAACTTCATGGGGACCCTGACGGGCGATGAGCCGCGCCCTTTGTGGGTCCATGACCGCAGCAAGCCGTGGTCCTTCACGTTTGCCGATCGGTATCCGATCTTGGTCCGCCTGGATAACGACCAGTTCACGGTGACTGCCTGTGGTCAGCGGGTGACGCGTGGAGAGACGCAGATCACNNGCAAAACGCCCAGCATCAGGAGATGTTGGCCTTTGTGGGACGAAAGTTCCAGGGCATCCTGCAGCCGGCCATCTACTTCGACGGTTTTGTGCCGCCTGCCGGTAGCCAATTCGCCAAGCTGCGCGACTTCCAGGTCGCCGAATTCGCCTTCCAGGACGACTGGGTGACGATTGGTTTCCAGCTGGCAAAGTCCCAGCGCGACGAGCTTGTCGAGTCGCAGACGCATTAACCCGGATTTCTTACCAGCCCTCGCTGGCCGCCAGGCCTGGGTGAAATGCCGCGAAAGGGTGCCGGCCCCCGACCCTTCTTGAGCCTGCGAACCGTCCGACCGTCGTTTGGCATTCCCGCACCCCACCGGCCGAATCGGAAGCTGGGGGCTGGTACGCCCCCGGCAGTTTTTCGCCCGTAACCTGGCGGCTAAATTGTGTAGAATAGTCGTATGAAAGAAGATCTCAAGATGGGCGAGGAGGCGGAATCTGCGCTGCCGAGCGAATTGATCGATCGGGACTTGAGCTGGCTGGAGTTCAATCGTCGCGTGCTGCACGAGGCGCTGGACGATCGCACGCCGTTGTTGGAACGATTGATGTTCCTGACGATCTTCACCACGAATTTGGACGAGTTCGTGATGAAGCGGCTGGGGGTTTTGCGGCGTACGTTCAGTGAAAAAGAGTCCGCGCGAGATGCCGACAGCGAACCGCTGGGCCGCCGACTGCTGAACATTCGCGAAGCGATCCTGCCGATGTTGGACCAGCGTGCGGCTTGCTTTGGCGAACACCTGCGCCCTCAGCTGGCGGCGCAAGGGATTCACTTGCTGGAGTGGGAGGATTTGAGCGAGGTCGAGCGGCAGGGGGCGAACGCGTATTTTTTCAACGACGTGTTCCCGATACTCACTCCGCAGGCGGTGGATCCCAGCCATCCGTTCCCCTTCATGTCCAATCTGTCGATCTCGCTGGCGGTGGCTTTGCGGAACCCCGAAACCGGCGAAAAAATGTTTGCTCGTGTGAAGGTCCCCAAGCTGTTAACCCAGTGGCTGGAAGTGGGACAGGAGGAATCGCCGGGTCAGCGGCGATTTATCAGTCTGCGGGAGATCATCCTGCACAACCTGGAGCTCCTGTTTCCCGGCATGACAATCTTGAATGTGATGACCTTGCGCGTCACGCGCAACGCGGAGATCGACTACGAGGAAGAGGAGGAAGGACAGGACTTGCTGGAGCTGGTTTCCGAGGAGGTGCGTCAGCGACGCTTGCAGGATGTGGTCCGCTTGGAGCACGGCCCGACCGAAGACCGCTGGCTGCTGGATATCGTGACGAAACAATTGGATCTGGTGCCGGACCAGGTCTACGAGATGCCTGACAACATGGACTACACCGACTTCCGCCAAATCGCGTCGCTCGATTTTCCCGCCTTGAAATATTCCCGCTGGACGCCTTCCATTCCCCAGGCGCTGGCGGAAGAAGACAGCGACATGTTCTCCCTGATCCGTTCGGGAGACGTGATGGTGCACCACCCTTACGAAAGTTTTGACGCGTCGGTCGCTCGCTTTGTGCGGACCGCCGTGAATGACGAAAATGTGCTGGCCATCAAAATGACCGTCTATCGCACCAGCGATGACAGTCCTTTTGTGCCGCTGCTGATCCAGGCGGCTGAGCAGGGCAAGCAGGTGGCGTGCGTCGTCGAATTAAAAGCGAGGTTCGACGAACATCGAAATATCCGTTGGGCGAATGCCCTGGAAGATGCGGGCGTGCACGTTGTCTACGGTGTGATCGGCGTCAAGACGCACACCAAGATCACAATTGTGGTCCGCCGCGAACCGGACGGACTGCGCAGCTATGTGCATATTGGCAGCGGCAACTACAACCCCCACACGGCCAAGGTTTATACCGACCTGGGACTCTTCACTTGCCGGCCGGAAATCAGCCAGGACGTTGTCCAACTGTTTCACGCCCTGACCGGTCGATCGATCCGACAGGATTACAAAAAACTGCTGGTCGCTCCCGTCAATATGAAACAGCGGTTTCTGGACATGATCGATGCCGAACGGATTGCTTGCCAGGAAGGCCGGCCAGCCCATATCGTCGGAAAAATGAACCAGGTGCAAGACCCGGATATCATTCGAGCGCTGTACCGCGCGTCCCAGGCGGGCGTGCCGGTCGATCTGGTGGTCCGCGGCTTCTGTGTCCTCCGTCCGGGAGTGCCCGAGTTCAGCCCCACGATCCGCGTGGTCTCGGTCGTGGGCCGCTTCCTGGAACATTCCCGTATCTTCTATTTCCGAGACGGTGCCGAGGATCCGGTCGACGGCAAGTTTTTTATCGGATCGGCCGATTGGATGGTCCGGAACCTGGAACATCGTGTCGAGGCCGTCGCTCCCATCCAAGACCGGGGGTTCCGTCAGCGGTGCTGGGAAATCCTGCAGCTCACGCTGGCCGACCGGCGCCAAGCGTGGGACATGCAACCGGACGGCTCGTACGTCCAACGCCAACCGACCGGCGATCCCCAGGATCCGTCCGTCCTGGGGACCCAAAAGGTATTGATGCAGTGGACCCGCCAACGGAATGAAGCCAGCTAGCAACCGCCGGCATGCGGGCCGCCCCCTTCCCCAAACTCGTTCCCTTTGTCAGGCCTGAATGTTGGGCGTTGACAGACCCAGGGGCCCTGGATCCAATACGGTTGCAGCGTTTGTCGTCGCCTGGCGATTTGATTTTCCCCCGGGCAGCTCGGGCCCGGCGCGTAAGGTTGTGGCCTATGGGTGCATTACACGGATTGTAATTGTTTGGCAGCATGCGAGTATGCGTCGGGGCCGGTTGG
>WVZU01000435.1 GCA_011772275.1 Planctomycetales bacterium
AGCGCCAAAGGCAGTTGTCCCCGCTGGAGCGCCAAAGGCAGTTGTCCCCGCTGGAGCGCCCCCAAAAGACACCCGGCTCACGCCCGAAAAAAACGAAAAAAATCCATCTCCCGCCCCAACTGTGGAACTTCGGCTAGGGGTCCCTTTTGGGCGGCGGGAAAGGCCAGTTCCCCCCATTTTCAGCTGGCCACGGAACAGCAAGAAGATCATCGCCGGGAATGGCCCTGCCAGCATGGCTGCAGGCCGCGGGAATGGTACCAAAGCGTTCTAATCGCCCTTACCGGCGGGAAAATTGTCCCGTCCCTTCGTTGGTCCCTGGCGCGGCGGCGCTGGCCGACTGCCAGTCGACCACGTGGATTTCCACGCTGCGGCGGTTGCGAAAGGTGTTGATCACGGGTCGGTACGCAAACGAGAGGGTGCCTTCCCGTTGAGATAGTTGATCGGCGTATTCCCCTTGACCAAAGGCCACACCGCGGATGCGGACTGCGTGCTGAGCCAGCTGGAGTGCCAGATGCCGGTCACCGCCGCCGATCGTTTTGGGCGGGGCGGCCAGTTCCACATCGGTGGTACACAACAGGGGCCGCGGGTTGGCCTGACCGAAGGGTGCCAGCCGTTCCAGGTGTTCGACTGCCTGCATCGTCAAAGCGGCAAACGGAATTTCTCCGTCAATTTTCAGTTCAGCCTGCAGATCCTGCTCGGCCAAATTTTCAGCCGCGTACTGGCAGAAGGCCGTTCGCAGCGATTCCAGATTGTTTTCGGCGACCTTAAATCCGGCGGCCGCCGCGTGGCCACCGTGGCTGATCAGTAGTTCCTGGCAGGAGGCCAGTCCTTCCACCAGATTGAACCCTGGAATCGCTCGGCCACTGCCCATCCCCGGCTTGCTCGCGGCCTGGTCCAGGGCGACCAGCAGCACGGGGCGATGGAATTTATCGGCCAGCCGACCGGCCACGATCCCGATGACACCGGCATGCCAGCCGTGGTCGGCCAGGACGAAGGCCGTGCCGTGGCCGGCGTCGATGGCGTCCAGCGCCTGTTGTCTGGCGGCCTTGTAGACACTCCGCTCCAGGCTCTCGCGGCTCTTGTTCAATTCTCCCAGGTATTCGGCCAGCGAGCTGGCTCGGCGCTGGTCCTCGGTGATCAACAATTCTGCGGCCAGGCTAGCTTGGCCCAGCCGCCCGGCGGCGTTCAGGCGTGGTGCGAGCGAGAAGGCGATGTCTTCACTGGTAAGAGCGGGTTTGTCAAAGATCCCGGCTTGCTGCATCAGCTGAGCGCATCCGACGGGTGGCCGCTGTCGCAAGCTGTGCAAGCCGTGGTGGACAAGGATCCGGTTTTCATCCACCAAGGGAACGACGTCTGCAACGGTACCGACGGCGGCCAGTCCGATCGCTTGTAACAAGAATTCTTTCAGCGGCGCGGTGACCCGGCGTGATCCGCAAACGTGTTGGCAGATCGCCCAGGCCAGCTTGAAGGCCACTCCGGCCCCGCACAGGCCGGCGAACGGATAGCGACTTCCGGGCAGGCCGGGATGGACGATCGCTTCAGCGTCGGGCAATTCATCCGCGGGGCAGTGGTGATCGGTAATGATCAGCTGCAGGCCCAGTCCGCGGGCAAATTGTGCTTCGGCGACGCTGGCAATCCCGCAATCGACGGTAACGACCAGCGACGTGTTGGCGTCGGCGATCTTTTGCAGAGCTTTCTGGTTGAGGCCATAGCCTTCGTCCAGGCGATTGGGGATATGATAATGGACATCGGCGTCCAGCAAGCGGAGGCAGCGGACGAGGATGGCGGTGGCAGAGATACCGTCGGCATCGTAGTCACCGTAGACCACGATCCGCTGCCGCTGGGCAACGGCCGCGGCAATCCGCTCGGCGGCCTGCGGCACGCCCGGCAATTCGTCGGGTGGGATCAGGTCGGTCAGCCGCGGATCGAGGAAGTTCGCCGCCTCGCTGGTGGGGATACCTCGGCAGATCAGCAGTTGAGCGACCAGTGCGGGGAGCCCGGTGGCGCTTTGATAGGACTGAATTTCCCCCGCATCAAGCGACCTGATCCGCCACTTCTTGGGCATGTCATCCTGACTACTTTTTCTTTTCGAGGTGCAGCGTATGGCGGCGCAAGCGGGGACTGTATTTCTGCAATTTCAGCTTTTCTCCACCCGGCTTGCGGCGGATGGTGTAGTTGTAATCGCCCGTCTCGTTACAGACCAGGAATACCGTTTCGACCTTTTTCTTGCTCTTGCTTTTTCTGCTCTTTGCCATTTTCAAAAACCTGTCCCGCGGCATTTTTGCGGGCGGGCCGCGGCTTGTCTGGGGTGGTATCTTGTCCGCAACCGCAGATTGTAGCGGATCATGGGGCGGCCACGCTAGTCGGACAGCCCGGCCCGTTTCGCCTGATTGGGCAATCTGTACCAGTTATGGCCGCCACCTGAGCCGGAATAAATCGTCCGCGGCGCTGCCGATCGGGATGGCAAGTTGAACCGGCAAACCGTATGATTTATGCTTAATTGGGGCTATTCGCCGCGCCGCAGCGCCCGACAGCGATGGTCGTTGATCCATGGGCGATCTGCGGATCCTGGCGCAATGATCGTCAGCCAAGCAACGACAGCCCAACAATTGCTCGATCGCCAACCGACCCCGTGGCAGGTAACTGGCCGATGAAAGTTATCCCCACGATAGACCTCAAAGCTGGCCACGTCGTCCGGGCCGTGGCCGGACAGCGGGAATCGTATCGCGAGATTGAGAGCCAGTTGATCAAGGGTTCGGACCCCATAACTATGGGCCGCGCGTTTGTCGACCAGTTCGGATTTCGTCACGCCTACGTAGCCGACCTGGATGCGATCGAGGGTGCGGATCCGGCGTGGGAGACCTTCGTAGGCCTGGCCAGCTGCGGGCTGTCGCTATGGATCGATGCGGGGTTGAGCGACAAGGGGCGGATTGAGCGGATATGTGAGTTCGCGGACGATCATCCGACCGTCAGCGGCATCCTGTTTGGGTTGGAGTCGGTGCCGAATCTCGAGCTGGTCACGGAAGGACTCAGCCTGGCCGGCTCGCAACGTTTCATTTTCAGCCTGGACATGAAGAACGGCCAGCCGCTCGCCCGCTCAAAAGAGTGGAGCACCAAGGCCGTGGCGAACATTGCCGAAGAGATATGTGAAGCCGGCGTCCAGCAGATGTTGCTGATCGATCTGGCAACTGTGGGCATGCACGGTGGCTGCGGCACCGATCGGTTGTGCCGCATCCTGCATCACAAGCACCCGACGGTAAAATTCTACGCCGGCGGCGGCATTCGTAATGCCAGCGACCTGGAAACACTGGCTCAGCACGGCTGTACAGCCGCTGTCGTCAGTTCGTCGCTGCACGACGGCTGGCTGACCAAAGAAGACCTGGAGCCGTACGACCTGGGCGGGTAAGGGTCCGCCGGACCAGCGGGGCGTTAGGCCCCATCCGGTGGAAAGGCCCACCCTCGTCTGGCAACTCGATTTTCCTCGGGCATCCCGGACCCTGGGGCTGGCGCGTGAGGCTGTTGCCTTTCGCCGCGTTGCGGCTGGTGTTTGGCGGGTCTTCGGAGGAATCTGTGGGTAAGAAACACGGACATAGGAAAGTGGTCATGGAAGAGGGGAATTGCGGTGGATGTCTGCCAGAAATGGGTGGAGTTTTGTAGGCAGCAAGATGGTTGGGGCCGTAAGGAGCGGTTAAGCAGGTCGGTTCAGGGCATTCGAGTAAGGGCGGCGGTTAAGAGTGGCGGTTAAGAGTGTTCGGTTAAGAGTGTTCGGTTAAGGGTGTTCGGTTAAGGGTGTT
>WVZU01000333.1 GCA_011772275.1 Planctomycetales bacterium
TTTCCAGCCCCACCCCAGAGACTTCCAGGCCGCTCCGCAGCAGCGTATCGGCCAGGTGCAAAGGCAGGTCGGCCTCCTGCCGCGATACGTACTCGCCCCAAGGCTGGTCCAGGGTAATGACCACGGGAGTCCGCGGATCCAGTTGTCTGGCAAGCTCGACAATGCGGAGCACCATGCGGATTTTGTTTTGCAACGAGATACCCAGGAAGTTACCGGTGTTGATTCGAGCGGCGCATTGCCAGATCTGGAAGCGGCCCTGATAACGTTCCACCACCCGCCGGACGTAGTCGCTCACAAAGCTCATCACGTTCTCCACATCGTCCTCCCACAGATACAGCCAATCGGGAACTTCGCTCCCGTCAAACTGGATCAGGGGCTCGCTACAGATTTTCAATCCGTGGTGCTGGCACCAGTCGACTTGCGTATCGGTGAGCGACCAGTTTTGTTTCCCCTCCACCGCTTCGATTTGCCCCCATGGCAGCGGTACGAGGCCGGCATTGAAGGCACCCAAAAAAATCTGGGCCTGGGCGCTGGTCAGCGGCTCGTGGCCCAAGCTGGCTCCCAAGAGGGTCAACAGCTTGGGGGCCGACTGATGGCGGATCTTCAACGCCTGTTCGGCGTAACTGGCGGCCAAGTCGACCGTAATCTGCACGCCCGTGGCAATCACCTCCGCGGCCAGTTGGCAGGCCTCGATTGGATGGTTCTGGGAAGTGGCCGCCTGAGCGAATCGATCGATCGCCTGGCCGAGGCGGTCCGTGATCGCCGTGGGGATCTTCATGCCGGCCTGTTCCCAGATGTCCAGCTGATTGCGAATTCGGTTCAGCGTCCCCCTCGCCAGTTCGACTTCCAACAAGTACGGCTGGCTACGTTCCATCAAACTGCCCGTCGTCAGCACGATTTCGCCGTAGCCATCCACCCGCCAGGGGATATGGAAGTTACCCGAGTCGGTCACGGAACGATCGACGACCAGGCCATCTGGAGTAGCCTCGATGCGGCTGATCCAGGGGACTGCGTCGAGCCCCGTCACATACGCCCGCTCCACGGCCGTCGACGAAAGGGCCTCGCGCCGAGGCACCAGAAAATGCAGATTGCCCATAAGGGTTTGATCCCAGCCCCAATCGCCGCTCAGCGATGCCGGTTGCGTCACAAAGTCCGCCGGCCCAAGGCCACGACGGCGCGGAGGCCCCGACCGCGAATGCGGCCAGGTTGAGTTTATCCCAGCAAATGCACCGTTTCAACGGAGTGGGAAGGCGAACGGCTGGTGCGGCGCCCCATCCCAGCCCCGCCAGGCGGGTAAATTTCCCTAATCGACCCCAGCCTGTCTGCTGGTCAACACGTCCCTCGGCGCGATATACTCGGCCTGTCCCGCGATGTCCGAGCGGTAATGCCCGCGCGGCAATGCCCTCTGGCGGGCAGCGGTGTGGACCGCGGAAACTGCACAGACCAAGATTTTTTACAGAAGGGAAGCGCTATGACTACGTCGCTCGTCATGGAAACATCTTTGGCCCAATTTCCCGTCCGGCGGGGCAAGGTTCGCGATATTTACGATTTGGGCGATCAGCTGCTGTTGGTCAGCACCGACCGGATCAGTGCGTTCGACTGGGTGTTGCCGACCGGGATCCCGGACAAGGGTCGCGTACTGACCCAGTGCAGCCTGTTCTGGTTCGACTGGTTGAAGGAACCCAACCACCTGCTGTCGCACGACGTGCGGAAGATGGACCTGCCGGCAGACATCGATCTTCAGCCGTTGGAAGGTCGGTCGATGCTGGTGCGGAAGTGCGACGTGGTAAAAATCGAATGCGTCGTACGGGGCTACCTGGCCGGTTCGGGCTGGAAAGAGTACCAGCACAACCAGTC
The DNA here is from genome assembly GCA_011772275.1 of Planctomycetales bacterium. Lineage (GTDB taxonomy): Bacteria > Planctomycetota > Planctomycetia > Pirellulales > UBA7805 > CS4-C045. The sequence goes on from WVZU01000333.1 coordinate 1,858, forward strand.
GGTCTGCGGTATCTCGCTGCCCGCCGGGTTGCAGGAGAGCGACCCGTTGCCCGAGCCGATTTTTACTCCGGCCACCAAGGAAGACGAAGGCCACGACGAAAATATCACTTTTGATCGGATGGTGGAAATTGTGGGAGCGGAGGTCGCCGAAGAGTTGCGGCGGCGCAGCATTTCGATCTACCAGCGGGGCGCCGAATACGCTCGGTCACGGGGGATCATCATCGCCGACACCAAATTCGAATTCGGCCGCGTGGACGACGAACTGATCCTGATCGACGAAGTGCTGACCCCGGATAGCTCGCGGTTCTGGCCCGCCAACCAGTACCAGCCAGGCCGCGGCCAGCCGTCGTTCGACAAACAGTTCGTCCGCGATTGGCTCTCCACCACCGACTGGGACAAAAACAGCCCACCCCCTCCCCTGCCCGACGACGTCGTCATTGGTACTCGGGCCAAGTACATCGAAGCGTTTGAGCAGCTGACGGGCGAACCGTTCGCCTGGAGCTGAGGGGATGCGGGCTGCAGAGCGCGGGATGCGGCTAGCCGGTAGCACCCCAGCCTTTAGCACCCCAGCCTTTAGCACCCCAGCCTTTAGCACCCCGGCTGCTCGGCACCGAGAGCGAAAAGGCGTGTCGTACGTTGCTGGTTCGCGACGGCAGCAGCCGGGGTGCTGTCAGCCAACCCCTCTCGCGCATCCCGTATCCCGCAGCTCATTCCGGCTCGACGGGCAGGCCGGCGGCCAGCTAGAATCGAATCATGGCTGGCAACAGTTTTGGACAGGCGTTGCGGATTACGACGGCGGGCGAGAGCCACGGTCCGGGGTATGTCGTGATTATCGACGGGGTCCCGCCTGGGATTGCCTTGTCGGTCGAGGATCTGGCGATCGACCTGGCTCGGCGGCGGCCCGGGCAAAGCAAGATTGTCACGCAGCGCGACGAGCCGGACGAGGCGGAGATTTTTTCGGGGGTGTTCGAGGGCCGTACGACCGGCACCAGTCTGGCAATTTTGGTCCGCAATCGGGACCAGCGGTCGCGTGACTATGGGGAGATCAAAGACCTTTACCGGCCGGGACACGCCGATTACACGTACGACGCCAAGTATGGTTTTCGCGACTATCGCGGCGGGGGCCGATCCAGCGCTCGTGAAACGGCCGTCCGCGTGGCCGCCGGCGTGGTGGCCAAAAAGATGCTCAGCCTCGCATGCGACGCTCAGGTCATCGGCTACGTCACCCAAATCGGCGACATCCGCGCAAATATCCCCGATCCAGCGGCTGTTACCTTGGACCAGGTCGAATGCTTGCCGGACGGGCAGCCGAACGTCGTCCGCTGCCCCGACCATCAGGCGGCTGCCGCCATGGTGCAGCTGATCGAACAGACCCGCAAAGCGGCCGATTCGATTGGCGGGATTGCCCAAATCGTTGCCACGGGTATCCCGGCCGGGTTGGGCGAGCCGGTATTTGACAAGATCAAGGCAGACCTGGCCAAGGCCCTCTTCAGCTTGCCGGCCGTGCTGGGCGTCGAATACGGCAGTGGCTTTGGCTGTGCCACCCTCCGCGGCAGCGAAAACAATGATATCTTCCTGCCGCCCCCCCAAACGGATGCTCCGCTGACCACCGCCACCAACCGCCACGGCGGCATGCTGGGCGGGATCACTTCCGGGATGCCGATTGTGCTGCGGGCCGCGGTGAAACCGACCAGCAGTCTGCCCCGCGAACAGGACACGGTCGACAACCGCGGACAACCGGCGAAGATCAAGACTCGCGGTCGCCACGACCCCTGCCTCCTGCCCCGCTTTGTCCCCATGGCCGAGGCCATGGTGGCCATCGTGCTGGCCGATCATTGGCTGAGGATGCAAGGCAATCGGGGACAGTGGCCAGCCCGCGACGGGCGGTGACCGGGGGAACAGCCAGCGGCGGCGAGCAGCCAGCGTGGCGGGTCGCATCTTCCCGGTCGAACGTCGGATGCCAAACAGCGATCCCTGCCCTGGAATGCACGAACTGCGCCCTGGGACGTCTGCTGAGGGCCGCCGGCCGTGCGGCGTTCGATGTCCGGCATCTCCTCCATTCACTGCGACACTCG
>WVZU01000074.1 GCA_011772275.1 Planctomycetales bacterium
CCTTGTTTGGCGGCTGACCGGTGGCCGCTGCCATGTTACCGACCCCAGCAACGCCAGCCGTACCTTGATGTACAACATCCACCAGCTGGACTGGGACGACGAACTGCTGGCCGTCCTGAACGTGCCGCGAGCCATGCTGCCCCAAGTCCAACCTTCCAGCCACTTCTATGGGGAAACCGCGGCGGAACTGCTGGGCCAGCCCATTCCCATCTGCGGCATCGCGGGCGACCAGCAAGCGGCAACGTTCGGCCAGGCATGTTTTCAACCGGGCAGTGCCAAAAATACCTACGGCACCGGCTGCTTCATGCTGCTCAATACCGGCAGCAACGCCACCGTCTCGGAAAATAACCTGCTGACCACCATCGGGTGGCAACTGGGATCGGAAGTGACCTATTGCCTGGAGGGCTCGGTCTTTGTCGGCGGCGCCGTGGTCCAGTGGCTCCGCGACGGGCTGGGGCTGATCCGGTCGGCGGACGAGATTGAACCGCTGGCGGCCAGCGTACCCGATTCGGGTGGCGTGGTCATCGTACCCGCCTTCGTGGGACTGGGAGCTCCTTACTGGGACCCCTACGCCCGCGGCACGATCCTGGGAATCACGCGTGGCACCACCGCAGCCCACCTGGCCCGCGCCGCCGTGGAATCCATGGCCCTGCAATCGGCCGACGTACTCCAGGCAATGGAAAAGGACGCCGGCATGCACCTGACGGACTTGAAAGTCGACGGCGGGGCGGCCGTCAATGATCAACTGCTGCAGTTTCAAGCCGACCTGCTGGACACCACCGTCCGCCGCCCGGCGGTCATTGAAACGACCGCCCTGGGGGCCGCCCTCCTGGCCGGGCTGGCCGTCGGCTTCTGGGACAACCTGGCACATCTCGCCCAGCAGTGGACGCTGGACCGCGAATTCCACCCCCACATGCCCGCCGCCCAACGCCGCCGCCGAACCCGACAGTGGCAACGCGCCGTCCAAAGATCGCTCGACTGGGACCGACCAGAAACTGACCCCGCCTAAAACGTGCCTCCGCTGGCAGCGGCTTTCCCCTGGCCAGACCATGGGCCCAGGTGAGCGGTCAGCGGATCCCCACACCCAGCGACCAACTGCCGCCTACCGCCCGCTGGCCAGGCCGACGTTGCGAATGCCTTCGGCATACCGCAGCGGATCCTGATAAAAGCGGGCCAGCGTTTCTTCGCTGGCGAACAGAAAGACCCGCTTGTCGTAAAACAAGCCATGCTGGCGTTTCCCGGCCACGACTTGCCTTTGATCAACCGCCAGCACGGGATCGTTGCCCGAAATCACCGGACTGTAGTAGTCCGGGTTGCTTAAAAACTTCTGCTGGCTGACCTGGCTGCCAAAAAGGTAAAGCTTGCCGCGGTGGATTGCACCCCACCGCCGGTCGCCCGTGATCCAGCGTTCGTTATCCACCAGTTCCACCGGGCAGGAACCCTCCAGACCCACCGGGGGCGTCGGCGGCGCAGCCGTGCTGGACGATTGCAAATTCGCTGCGGAACCGCCGGCCGATGCCCCATAATTGGGCAGCATGGCGGAGGCTTGCTGAGCGGTCGGGGGACGGTTCGGCTGAGCTGCCACATCCACGGCCGGCGGAGCCCCGGACGTGGCCGGCGGTTCGTACAGGTTTTGACCGGCTGTGTAATTTCGAGCACCAGCCGACGTGGCAACACCGGCCGCAGGACCACCCGATCCGGCCGGCGGCGACCAGCTACCTTGCGGCGTCGAACTGCCGCCTGCCGACCCTACCGGATTGTTTCCGCTCGCCGCATTGTCCGGCGAACGGTTCAGGAGATGCTGGTAGCGATCCCCCAAATGATGGGTCGGCGAGCTTGCCTGGTCCGATACGAGACCCGATCCGGGCGATGGGGTCGCAGCGGCTACTTGAGTCGACCCCGACGGCAGTGTGCCACCGCTGGTACCGCCCCCGTGCACGGCCAGGTTGGCATACGGCCCTGTCGCCCGTGTCCTGTAAGACGCAGCAACTTGTGCCAACCCGGCAATGTATTCGAAACGGTTGAGCGGACAAGCTCGATGAGCGACCACGGATCCGTCCGGTGCCAGCACCACATCGGTCGGCACAAATTCCACGTTAAATTGACGCCGCACAGCCGGATGTTGGTCCACGTTGACCTTGACCGGCACGAAGGATGAACCAATCTGGGGTCCGATGCCGGGATAGCTGTAGACCTCTTTTTCCAGCTGACTGCACGGCTTGCAGGTCGTGGACCAGAAATGAACCAACACCAATCGTTGTGTCGACGCGGCAATCTGCTTGCCCTGGTCAATGCTCTGCAACCACTGTATTTCCTCCGCCTCGGCCACAGCACCTGCCAGACCCGCCAGCAGGACGACCGGCAATAAATTGACTGAACTCATGATTGGCTTCCGTTCCAGTAGGGGGGACCGTGAATCGTTACAGGTGTATCGGCCAGTCAGCTTCGATAATTTGCGTCAAAATTAACGGTTAGCCAAAGATTGATGGCTCATGTGCCCCAGGGCGGCCAGCCAGGGCTTGGAATCAATTCCGTAAGTGTTTGACTTACATAGGGTTACAAAAACCTGGCTGGCTGACCGCCGTGGTGCGAGGCGGAAAAGACTTCCCAGAGCAAAAATTTCGCCCAAATTCCTGGGAATTGGTTCTACCTTTCGACTTGACATGGACGAAAACAACTATATGATGTCTATAGCTTTAAGCAGCGCCGTACGGCACAAGGAACGCTGGATGGCAGCTGTGACTTTGGCCCGCTAGATATGCTTTTGGGCCGTCCCGTCAGGTGTGGCAACGACCGGCGGGAAGTGCATCCCGACTTGGGATTCTGATTTCCCCGGAAGATTCGGGTTCTGGAAAATCGCGTTTTTTTTGGCGAAGTGGCGATGGCTTTCGCTTCGCAGCTCAACACGTAGATCCGGCTCCGGCAAAAACAATTTCCAGGTCGACGACCCGCGTTTTGGGTCTGACGTAATACATTGCCCGCGGCCTCCCACCCGGCTCGGCAACAGCTGGTTATCGACGGTTGTGGGGGGAGCAGACCGGGCAATCATTCGGACAATCAATCGGCACCGTTGTGTACGAACCTGATTGATTGTGGGCAAACGCCCGAGTTTCACATACGCATGCAGGCATCGCCTGCGGCGAATCTATCACGCGCTAAGGTGATCTATGGCGAAGAGGAAAAAAGGCGGTAGCCGCCCGCGAACCGAACGCTCACGCAGTGAACGAAGCCGCGGTCGGCGCCGACCTGGACGACCCTATGGCGGGGGACCCGGTACCAGCTCCAATGCGGTCACTGACAACGGCGAACCGGTACCCGATGGTCCAGGTGGTGGTGTATTGGAACTGCACCCCAACGGGTATGGATTCCTCCGCAACCCGCAAAACAACTACCAGCGCGAACGCAGCGATCCCTTTGTGCCAGGCACGATGATCGACAAGTTCAATCTCCGCGAAGGGGTTTACCTGGAGGGCATGGTCCAGGGTGGCCGAGGCCAACAGGGACCGCGGCTGAAGGAAATCGAATCGGTCGACGGCATGCCGCCGGAAGACTACCTGAATGTCAAAAATTTCGACCAACTGACACCCATCAACCCGGAGGAATGGTTGAAGCTGGAAACCGGACCCGAGCCGATGACCACGCGGGTCATGGACCTGCTGACCCCCCTGGGCAAAGGCCAGCGCGCCCTGATCGTTGCTCCGCCACGCAGCGGCAAGACGGTCATGCTGCAGCACATCAGCCAGGCGGTCATCAAGAATCACCCCGACGTCCACCTGGTCGTGCTCTTGATCGACGAACGGCCCGAGGAGGTGACGGACATGCGTCGAGCGGTGG
>WVZU01000398.1:0-4454 GCA_011772275.1 Planctomycetales bacterium
GAACTCGCAACCTCCGGTTTTGGAGACCGGCGCTCTGCCAATTGAGCTACACCCCTCCGCTTTTTACTCTTCGTACTAAGCCACGATTTTGCTGACGACGCCACGGCCAACCGTCTTCCCGCCCTCGCGTATCGCGAAACGGACGCCTTCGTCGATGGCGATCGCCTTCTGCAATTCAACCACCAGCTTTGCGTTGTCACCGGGCATGCACATTTCCGCCCCGCCAGCCAGGTTGGCCGTCCCGGTCACGTCGGTGGTGCGGAAATAGAACTGCGGCCGGTACCCGCTGAAGAAGGGCGTGTGTCGCCCCCCCTCCTCTTTGCTCAACACATAAATCTCCGCCTCGAATTGCGTATGTGGCGTGATGCTTCCCGGCTTGGCCAGCACCTGCCCGCGCTCAATCTCATCGCGCTTGACACCCCGCAACAGCATACCGACGTTGTCGCCCGCATGGCCCTCATCCAGCGTCTTGTTGAACATCTCAACGCCGGTGCAGACGGTCTTTCGCGATTCTTCGGACAAACCGACGATTTCGACTTCGTCGCCCACGCTGACCATCCCGCGCTCAATACGCCCCGTCGCGACGGTACCGCGACCTTCGATGGAAAAGACATCTTCCACCGCCATCAGCAGCGGCTTGTCCGTCTCCCGCATCGGCTCGGGAATGTAGCTGTCGATCGCCTCCAGCAGTTCCTCAATGCACTTGATCGATTCCGGATCCTGCGGGTTGTCGTAAGCCGGCTTGGAGGCTCCGCGGATAATCGGGATTTCGTCGCCGGGAAAGTCATTGTTTTCCAGCAGTTCGCGGATCTCCATTTCGACCAGGTCCAGCAGTTCCGGGTCATCCACCAGGTCGCATTTGTTCAAGAAGACGACAATGGAGGGGACGTTGACCTGTCGAGCCAGCAGGACGTGCTCGCGGGTCTGCGGCATGGGGCCGTCGGCGGCGGAAACCACCAGGATTGCCCCGTCCATCTGGGCCGCACCGGTAATCATGTTCTTGATGAAGTCGGCGTGACCAGGACAATCGATGTGCGCATAGTGACGATTCTCGGTCTCATACTCGACGTGCGACACGGCGATTGTGACCGTCTTGGTTTCGTCCCGGACCGTGCCACCCTTGGCGATGTCGGCATAGGACTTGAATTTAGCCATTCCTTTCTGACCCTGGACCGCCAGAATGGCGCCGGTCAAGGTGGTCTTGCCGTGGTCAATGTGGCCGATCGTTCCCACGTTCACATGCGGCTTCTTACGTTCGAAAGTCTCCTTAGCCATGTATGCATCCTCGTCTATACTGCATCGTTAAAACAAAATTTGCCAAAAGTATCTTTGCCGGTAACCGTAAACGCCCTTCAACCATGCGTTGGTTTGCGAAGCTGCTGATGGGACTCGAACCCATGGCCTCGTCCTTACCAAGGACGTGCTCTACCAACTGAGCTACAGCAGCAGCAATCAGGCTTCAGGGGCATTCGCCAGGGGTCCTTTTATGGGAACCAAAACGTACCTGACTCCTGATCCCAGGCTCCTGATCCCTGCTGCCAAAGTTTTTGTCATCTATCAATTAAAGCGGGTGAAGGGAGTCGAACCCTCGTCTTCAGCTTGGAAGGCTGTGGCTCTACCGTTGAGCTACACCCGCCTGCCAAATTGGGGGGTGCAGGATTCGAACCTGCGAAGGCTGAGCCATCAGATTTACAGTCTGACCCCTTTGACCGCTCGGGAAACCCCCCGCCCGCTCACCAAGTCAGCGCACCGCGGCCAGACCCCATCGCCAGACTGACCTCTGACCTCTGACTCCTGCAACCGACTTGTGCACCCTGAGCTAGCGGAGGGACTCGAACCCACAACCTGTTGATTACAAATCAACTGCTCTGCCAGTTGAGCTACGCTAGCGCCCAAGTCCCGCCGGGAAAACTACTTAATATAGCGAACGGGCAATCGGCTGCAATATGGGTACCCCGTGTTAAACTGGGCGAGTCAGCCCGATGGCAGGCCCGGCCGGTTGGGTGGCAGAGAGCCCCGACATGGCCTGTCGAGGCACAAAAAAAGCCCGCCCAACGCACAGAAAAGACGATTTGGGCCCCTCCCCGGGCCCCCTTCCCGCTCGAGGCCAGCAAAGCCAGAACCAGGGCCGGCCGGCCCGGCCGGCGGGGCGGGCGACTGGCCCATTCGTCTTTTCTCTACTTCCGGTCGGGCCTCCCTCCGGCTCGATCCCCTGGCTGGGGGCACCCCTGTTGATATGTTCCAGTCCCCCAAGGGATACGGTCCTGGCCGATGCGGGATGAGCCGGGCAAGGGTCAGCGATCCGGGATCGCAGTCGGCTAGTCGACCGATTCGGGCAGGTCGATCTTTTCTTCTGCTGCGGCGACCCGCAGCTTGTTCAGCGCCCGGGCCTCAATCTGGCGAACACGCTCTTTGGTGACCCCCATCGCTTCGCCAACCTGCTTCAGGGTCTGAGGTTCCCGCTGGTAATCCAAGCCAAAACGGTGAATGATAATTTTCTGCTCGCGGTCGTCCAGACGATCCAGGATCTTCGCCACCTCGTTCAGTCGCTGGCGTTGAGCGATCTCCTGGCCGTACCAGTCGGTACGATTTTCCTCGGTGGCACTGAAAGTATCTTCGTGGCTGGTGCGAAACCGCTCGCGCCGCTTCAGTTCGTTCGGGATCGATCGCGCAAAGTTCTTCATGATGGCCCAGCTGGCATAAGTGCTGAACTTGAAGCCTCGCGCAAAATCGAATTTTTCGACGGCACGAATCAGCGAGATATTGCCATCGCTGACCAATTCGAAAAAGTTTTCATTCGGCCCCACATGCCGCTTGGCGATCGACACCACCAGCCGCAGGTTGGCACGCACGATCTGATTCTTGGTGGCCACGGCCATGTCGTACAGCTGTTCGATCCGATCCATCAAACGGGTCTGGGGACGCTCGACATTCAGCTCTTTCCGCAGCCGACCGGCCTGATACTTCAGGTAATTGAACTTGCGAAACAGGTGCTGCTCCTGCTCGCGAGTCAACAAAGGCACTTCATACAGGCTGCCCAGGTAGCTGGGCAGGCCCTTGGGCATCCGCGTTTTGCGGACAGGCGTCTGGGCGGCCGGCATCGGACCGGTGACTTTCTTTTCGTGGCGAATCCGCGGGAATTGGCGATGGGGAATGAATTCCAACGGCAGCCGCATAATCCGCTCGCAGCGAAACCGGTTCACGATGCGATAGATCGTCGTCTTGGTGCAACCATATCGCCGAGCCAGTGCCTCGATCGATTCCCGCTCGCGATACCGCTGGTAAATCTGCCCACGAACTTCGTCGGTGAGCGGATTGCCTGCCGCGGGGCAGATGGCCTGATGGGGGTGCGCGCGGTCATGTTGTTTGATCACACCACGAATCGTTCCGGGCGACCGCTGGAGAACGGTTGCCAGGTGGCCGGCGATTTCGCTGAGCCCCGTGCCGCGGGTGGCCATTTTGCGGGCTTGGGCGACAATCTGGTCTCGTTCGGCGTCCGTCATCTGGCGAAATCGGCTGCCACGCCGTACGCGTTCGCGGTTCTGCGCGACGAAGCGATCCACCGAGCTTTTCAAAAAACCGACGCGCTTGCGGCCGTCGATCAGAAACTTGCGGGCAACAAGCCCCTGCTGCCGCCAGCGGGAAACGGTCTTGGTCGATACCTCAAATCTCGCGGCCAGTTCTTCCGCAGTAAACACGCGCTCCCCAGCCGAGTCGACCGTCAGATTCGCCGCCTCCGAGATGTCCTCGATCAACAGCAGTAAATCATGACGGATGTCCGCGGCGTCATGCGAATCATGCCGTCCGCAAGGCGGGGAGGCATCGGCTTCGTCCAGACGGTGCAGGACGAAAGCAGCGCCATAGTGATGGCCCGGTTGCAAACGGCCCAGCAACGCCTCGGCACGAGCGGCCCGATCGCGCTGTTCGCCAGCGGAAGCCGTGGGAATGAGCCGATCGCGAAATTGCCGAATTGTGGAAATACGGTATTTGGTATGCATCGCAGTGACCTCTTCTCTGTACTGCACCTTGAAAAGTTGTTCCGGTGCTCTCCCTCGCCTTTTCAAGGTCTTTCCGATTGATGAGCCGGCTCGTCATGAGCAGCGACTCGTCCCTGTTCCGTCTCTGTTTCGTGACTCTGTTTTGTGCCTCCCGTGCTTTGCCTTTGTCTCCTCCCCAGGTTTAGTTCGGGGCCGCTCCACCGTGGCAGGACCGCTAGGACGACCAAGGATTAACTGGTGCCGGGCAAACCTTCAGGGCCGCCAGCCAAACCGAACCCCTGCCAAAGGCGGCAAAGATAAGTATTAGCTGTACGCAATTAAGTCGTCGGAGGTTGCCAAAAAGTTCGCGGTAGCTGGCCCCTTTTCTTCCCCAAAACCCTCGCCGGAGAGCCGGGGCGCTCTGTAATTCCATTGATCCAATAGGGTTAGGGAAACCAGGCCGGCGGCGAATTTCCC
>WVZU01000398.1:4490-5115 GCA_011772275.1 Planctomycetales bacterium
TCAACTCCATAAGAAAAATGAGTCGAAAATAGCTCAGGGATAATCCACAAATAACATATTTAGATTCGTTGATGTATTGTCATCAACTGTCTACGCTCGTCGACGTGCCCCCAGCTCTGTCTCTTGTCCTGATTCCCTCCCGACGTGGGTCGGGCCCTGAGAGGATTGCCGTGTATCGCCCCCCCTTTTCTGTCCGATCGGTCTGCCGCTTTGTCCTGGGTTTCCTTGCCCTCGGTTATGGGGCGGCGGTTGTCCCTTGCGTCGGGGGTGCGGACCGTACCGCGACGGTGGACCTGACGGCCCGCCGTGTGAGTGGCCAGTGCACGCGGGTCACCATCGTCTACGAGGTGGCCGGCAGCCTGACGTTAGGGGATCAAGAGCAACCGACCGAAGTACCATTGGCCGTCACGGCCAGGGCGACGTACGACGAGCGTCTTTTGGGGGTGGCGGCGGGCGCGGCTGAAGAGGGGGAGCCCGGCTGGCCACGACAAAGCGCTCGGTACTACCACCAGCACGACGCGAAACTGCTGATCAACGGCCAAGAGATCCTTCCCATCCTCCGGCAAGATCGGCGGCTGTGCGGCGCGTCTTTTTCTGAGCGGGGATTGGTCATTTTTAGTCCCCA
>WVZU01000025.1:0-5911 GCA_011772275.1 Planctomycetales bacterium
TTAAAGCGAAAATCGTGCCAGGACCTTGATCCAGCGAGGGATCGCCGAAACGCTTAACGCGTTTTCGCTGCGAGGATGAAGTGACGCCACGAATGCCGCCACGCTGGGGGCCTTTCGGTACTTGAGAATTGCGCGTTGCCGACCGATTAGTGTCGGGAAAACGCGTCGGCGGGCAGCGGTACCAGCCGTGGCGACTGGCTGTTGGTGGCAGGGCGGTGCGGATCATCGGTGGTCAGGCCGCTGGCGGGGCCGGAAGCATGCGGGCTGGGCGTTACCGGCGGATCCGATTTGGGGGGCAGCTTGATTTGTTTGCCCAGCGGCAAAACTTCTGGATCGCTTAGCAGGCTGCGGTTTAAAGCAAAAATCTCCATGTGCCGATCGGCACTGCCCAGATGTCGTCGAGCGATCCGGCGCAAGGTGTCGCCTTCGACGATCGTGTACATGCGGTAGTCGCGGGTGGCAGGTGGTGATGTGGGCCTGGCCGCCACGACGGGGGCCTGGGCCGTTTTGGGCGGGCTGGCATCCTGTTTCGGCAGGAGGGAGGGCCGGTTGCGATTGGCGAAACTCTTGACTTTTTTCTGCGGCGGCACCGGCTGGCTTAGCGGCTGTTGGCCACTTTGCTCCAAAACCGGAGGGAGGGGCGGTGGGACCCGCGCCGCCTCGTACCAGGTCGACATGGGGGGCGGCTCGACCCGCGGCGAAGGTGCCGGTTTCGGCGGCGGCAGCATGGCCGCAGTCGGATCGAAGGGCGTCGGCAGCGGCACACCCTGCAAAGGGGACCGGCGATCTGACGAGCCTGTCGCCCGTGTCTGTTCCGCGGCCCAGTCGAACTTCGCTGCCTGGGGCGACCGTTCTTCCGCGTCGGGGTCGATGCGATACATCCAGGCAACAGCAAAACCGCCAATCAGGATGAGCAGCGCGCCGATCGAGCGTTTGAAAGCATCCATGGACCGATCTCGCCTTGTCTATCGTTTTCGCCGGCCGCACCAGCTGGGCCTGCGAAGTGGAATTTCCAACAAGCCATCTGCGGTGCGTCAGCCAAGTCTTTGCCGGACCGCGTCAGGCGTCGCGATAGGATCCTCTACGTACGCCTTATACGCTGGTGATCCAATCGCGTCGTCTTCCTCGCCAGGCAAAGACTTCCGGTCGCTTGCCACGAAGGATGTGAGAAATCCGGGCTAAATGGATTATCGGCGAGCAGCGGGTGGGGGGGCGATTTGGAAGCCGTTCCCGCTAAAGCCCATACGAAGCTTTCAGTCGGCCGGTTCAGCTGTTCCGAATCTGGCGATTATCCGGCGACAGGAGCGCCGGTGGGCTGGCTGAGCATGCCTTGGGTGTCGGATACCGCACCCTGGCGACTCATCCACATCAGTACCGGCGACGCCACAAAGATCGAGCTGTAGGTACCCACCACGACCCCGACCACCAGGGCGAACGCAAAGCCATGAATCCCGGGTCCACCCAGGACATACAGGATCAACACGACAATAAACGTGGTCAGCGAGGTGAGCAAGGTTCGGCTGAGCGTTTGATTGATACTGGTATTGATAATGGACTCGGTCAGCTGCGGACTCTTGCCACGAACTTCCCGTATGCGGTCAAAGACGACAATCGTATCGTTCAAGGAGTAACCGATGATGGTCAGAAAGGCGGCCAACATCGGCAGGCTCAACTTGAACTCTTCCAGCAGCAGCGGCACCGATACCGGCTTGATATCCACAACAAAGGCACTCAAGGCAATCACGCCTAAGGTCACCAGCACGTCGTGCACCAGTGCGACGACAGCCGCCAGGCCGTAAGTGACGCGTTGAAATCGGATCCAAATGTAACCGACGATACACAGCAGGCTGGCAAACAAGGCCGTAAATGCCTTGCGCGTGGTATCCCCCGCAACCTGGCCGCCAATATTGGTCGAGGCACCAAACACCGGCTCGTCCTGAAGTTTCGTTTGCAAACTCTCCAGCAGCCCCTGGGTATCCTTTTCCGAAAGCGTGGTACGCAAAGTCCAATCCGTGACGGATTTTGCGCTTTCGCCCAGCACGGTGGGATTCGCAACGTCCAAATCGGGCGAACCCAACTCCAAGTCGGTCACCAGTTCCTTGATGATCGTCAACAGGGTTTCCTGGTTAATCGGATTCGCAAACTTCAGATCGACTTTTGTTCCTCCGGCAAAACGGCTGGGCCGCAGCGGAGTGGCGGGCTGGTCAGTGGGCGGTTGGGGGACACCGGGGGGGGCTGTTACGGGACCTGGTTGAGCGGCGGGTTGCTGGTCGGCGGGTTGCTGGTCGGCGGGCGGCCCCTTCGGTTCGTCCGTCGCCGCTGCATCGCCGGCTGGCTGGCCGGGCGAATCCGAATCGGCCCGAGGCGTTTCGGTCGTTTCCCCCGGATCGCTGAGCGGTTCTGCCTGCGGTTGGCTGGCATCTGGATCTTCTTTTTCACCATTTGCTGCCGGCTGGCTATTGGCCGGCGTGGCCGGCGGGTCAGCCGCCGTTTGCGGATTGGCCGGTTCACTTCCCACGCCGGAGTCGGCGTCGGTCGCCGTCTGGTCGGTCCCTGCCGGCGGATTGGCCTGAGCGATCAGCGACGTGGGGGGCAGGTCATTCCGCCGGGCTCCCTCGTCGGGGTTGGTGTTTGGTTGATTTTCTAAAGCCGGATCGGCGGCATTTCCCTCTTGATCCTCGGGCGGCGGGGCCGGACTTGTCTGCTCCTGCTTGGCCGCTGTTTCGGCCGATGTTTCGGCCGCTGTGTCAGCCGCCGCTTCGGCTTGGGGAATCCTTTGGAGACCGGCCGGATCGTACGTCAGCTTGTTGGTGCTCAATTCCCGTCCAAAGACAGCCTTGATCGCCCCTTCGACTTTTTCCAGATGATCCTGGGTCGTTTCGATGACGAAATTGGTATTCCCTTCGCCGGCCCGCACGATCTTCAGGTCTTTCAATTGATCGTTGTCGCTCTGCTGATCAGAATAGGCGACCAGTCGCTGCCGCACTTTCCCGTCGTCGGTGGGCTGGGTAAATTCAACTTCGACTCGACTTCCCCCCAGGAAATCGATGTCGAACAGATCGCGGCCGCGGGCGTAGACTCCGAAGAGGCCCAGGCAGATAACGAGTACCGAGAAAACGGCGGCGATGCGCCGTTTCGCCAAAAAGTCGATTTCCGTANNCGTTTCACCAAAAAGTCGATTTCTGTTTCTCCGACGATCCGGAGCATGCGCAACTGGCTGACCCAGCGCCGCCGTTCCGCCATATCGAACACGATCCGCGCGCAGAAGATCGCCGTAAACATGCTCATCAAAATCCCCAAAATCAAAGTGACCGCAAAGCCCTTGATTTGATCGGTGCCGATCACATAGAGGACCAGGGCCGTGATCAGGGTGGTCACGTTGGCATCAATGATGGTCCGCGTCGCTCGTCCAAAGCCATTGCGGATCGCCATTCGCAGAGCGGCGCCGCGGCTACTTTCTTCGCGAATCCGCTCGAAGATCAGCACGTTGGCATCCACGGCCATGCCGACCGTCAGCACGAGCCCCGCCAGGCCCGGCAGGGTAAAGGCGGCGCCGATGCCGACCATCACACCCAGGACCAGGAGCAGGTTCATCAGCAGAGCGCAGCTTGCCACCAATCCGCTGAAGCGATAGTAGATTGGCATGAAGACCAGGACGGCAAGCAGCGAAAACGCGATCGCTCGACGCCCTTTTCGGATCGTGATCCCGCCCAGAGTGGGGCTGACCAGCTGGGTACTGATCGGTTCACGATTCAGGGCGGCGGGCAGGCTGCCTGCGTTGAGGATGCCGACAAGCTCGTCGACCTCAGCCTGCGTAAAGTCCCCCGTGATTTGACCGCTTTCCCGGATCACGGAATTGAGGTTGGGGGCTGAGAGCAGTTCTTCGTCCAGAACGATTCCCAGCCTTCGTTTGCGGCCCGACTCGCGGACATTGGCGGAAGTCAGAGCGCCAAATTTCTTTGCGCCACTGGCGTTAAAGTCAAAACCGACCGCCAGCTGTCCGTCGCGGAATTCGGGACTGGCCCTTGTCAGAAAGCTGCCGTCAACGTGCCAATCGTCGATGATGACCAGCGCGTCTCGGCTGCCGTCCTCGCGAAGCCGTGTCGGCCAATGGCCACCGGCCAGATCGACACGCGGTGCGGGTGGTTCGCCAGAGATTTTGGAGGGCTTTTCCCCGATTTTAACCCACTGAGCCCGCACTTGGCCGATGATCTTCAGCTGTTGCAACCGGCCGTCGTCGCTGGTCCGCTTCACCAGGTCCGGGTTTGCCTTGACCTCGGCCACCCGTTCCGGTGGCACCCATTCCCAGATCGCTCGTACCCGCCCGTTACGCTTGATCTCCAGTTCGGCCGAATCGAGTGCTTCGTCGATCCAGTAGGCGTGTCGATCGTCACTTTTCCGAGCGTATTCGTCTGGGTCACGAATGACCTGTCCGGGGTTGGCCTCAGCCCGCTGGACCAATTTGGTATCCATTTCGCGGTCGGCCAGGATGCGAAACTCCAGATTTCCCGCCTTGCTGATCTTATTCATGATCAGCCTGACCTCTTCTGGCGGTACTTTGGGGATAATGATTTCGACTTGTTCACTACCGTACTGTCGGATCGTGACTTGCTTGACACCTGCCGGGTCAATCCGCCTGCTGATGGCGGCAATCATTTTCCGCATCAGCTCGCGTTGATCGCCCGTACGCTCCAGCACCTCTTCTTTTTTCTCTTGGTCCAGTTCGTAGATCAGGATCGTACCGCCCGCCAGGTCGATCCCGCCTTTGAACTCGCCCAGCATGATCACAGCTGCGGCAGAGAACGCGGCGAACAGAACGAGGCTGATTTTCCAGGCATAGTCGCGCATCCGCGCGGCGCCGGCCAGGGCCTGGCCTGCAAACAGAGAAACGAAAACGATGGCGGCCAGGATTCCCAGCAGGCCATACCAACGCTCGTACCAGGCCGGCAACTTGACGACTTCAACTTGAGCCTGCTGAGCCAGCAGGTGAAACATGTCCGCGGGCATGTGGATGTCCCTTTTCTCTTATTCCTTATTTACTTTTCCCGCTCGCCTTCGCCTCGCCAGGTTCCACGCGAGCAATCGAGGCCAGTGTCACGCGAATTCTGGTTCCCGTCGACTCGTCGACATTGATCGTTACCTCGTCCGCACTCCTCTGCACATTGGAGACAATTCCCTTGATGCCCCCGACCGTCACGACGCGGTCGTTTTTCTTCAGGTTTGCCAACAGCTGTTGATGCGTCGACTGCTTCTGCCGTTCGGGGCGAATCAGCATCAGGTAAAACAGCAGACCGATGGCCAACATCGGAAACACCAGGCCGACCAGCTGCCGGATGCCTGCATCTTCGCCTTGAGCGACCAAAAACCAGTCCACCATCAGCCACTCAATTAACCAGCCAGAACCCACCGCAAACTCCATTTTCGAACAGAAACGGCTCGACCCTTTGGGGGGATCGAGCCACTATTAGCGCGAGCCGCGCGGTATCATAAACGGTGGCCCCCTAAACGGCAAGGGCGCCTCGCCACCACCCAAATGCCGCTCAGCTGTTTCCGCTCTATCCAACCGTAGCGACCGATTCCCCCGACTCCGTTTCCCCAGCCGCCGAACGCCAGCCGTTCAACTTTTGTTTCATGAAGTCTTGGAAACACCGCTGGCTGATCGCGTCCCGCGCGGCTTTCAGCAATCGTTGATAATAGGTCAGATTATGAATCGACAAGAGGATCGGTCCCAGCATCTCGCCCGCCAGGAACAAGTGTCGCAGGTAACTGCGGCTATGGCCGCAGGCGACACAGGGGCAGGACTCGTCTAACGGCCGCGGGTCCTCCTGGTGGATCTGATTGCGCAGTCGCAGGGTGCCGGCATCGGTAAACGCCAGCGCGTTGCGGCCGTTGCGGGTTGGCATAACGCAGT
>WVZU01000025.1:6003-6800 GCA_011772275.1 Planctomycetales bacterium
AACTGGCCCGCGCATTCAGCCCGTAACGCTTGGTCCAACCCTCCTTGCACGATACCGAACAAGGCCTGCCGCTCGCCGCGGACAGCCTGCCGACAGCGGGCCGCCCAGCGGATCGTCCGCCGGCTGGCCTCGGCCACCACATCCGGTGGGTTGGGCAGGGCCACGACATGATCCAACACCATGGCAATGTCGCATCCCAATTCGCGCTGGATATCGATCGCCCGCTCGGGCGTGACTTCAATCAGCTGACCGTCAATGTGCGACCGAAACTTTGCTCCCCGGTCGCTGATCGACGTCAGCCGCGACAAGCTAAAAATCTGGAATCCACCGCTGTCGGTGAGGATGGGACCGGGCCAACCCATCCAGCGATGCAGCCCTCCCAGCCGTTGGATGACCTGCGATCCTGGTCGCAGGGCCAGATGGTAGGCGTTGGCCAGCACCATTTGAGCGCCGCTGGCGGCAACCTGATCGATGGTCAAGCCTTTCACGGTGCCTTGCGTGCCGACGGGCATGAACGCCGGCATCTCAACGTCGCCACGGGGGGTGGTCAGCGTACTGCGGCGGGCCGAGCAGTTCGGATCAACGTGCTGGACGCGAAAAGCAAAACCGCTGGTCAGCATTACGACCCTAGTCGCCGCGCAGCTTCAGCCCGACGGGTGTCAATTTTTCCCGCACCTCGTTGAGGCTGGTCACGCCGAAGTTCTTGCATTCCAGCAGTTCGTCGCCGGTACGTCGCACCAATTCGCCAATCGTATTGATACCCAAACGGACCATGCATTTGCGGGCTCGGACGGAAA
>WVZU01000309.1 GCA_011772275.1 Planctomycetales bacterium
AGTCGTTTCTGGAATTCCTTGACCAGGTGCGCAAGACCGTGATCGACGGCATCGCCCACCAGGATTTTCCGTTTCCACTCCTGGTCGAACGGCTGCAGCCCCCGCGCGACGTCAGCCGCTCGCCTGTCTTTCAGGTCGCCTTCGGCTGGGATAAACCGCGAAGGTTGAGCACCCAGGGGGGGGAGCCGGCGGACGAAGGCCACACGGCCGATCCGGCTGGACTCGGCTTGGAGCCTTTCGCCCTGGGACAACAAGGCGCCGCCTTCGACATGATGCTGATGATGCTGAACATGGGAAACTCCCTGTCCGCCGCCCTGCAATACAACTCCGACCTGTTCGACCAGTCCACCGTGGCTCGCTTCGTCGCCCACTTCCAAACACTGCTTAACAGTATCGTCGCCAATCCCAACCAGGCCCTGGCCGAACTCCCGCTGCTGGACCACGCCGAACGGAAGCTGATGCTGGACGAGTGGAATACGACCGCGCGTGATTATCCGCGCGACCGCTGCCTGCACGAACTTTTCCAGGCGCAGGTATCGCAAAATCCACACGCCGTCGCGGTGACAAGCGGCGACCAGCAGATGACCTACCAACAGCTGGACCAGCGAGCCAACCAGCTGGCACGGCACCTGGCCCAGCTGGGCGCCGGCCCGCAGAACCTGGTGGCAATCTGCATCCCACGGTCGGTCGATATGCTGGTCGGCATCCTGGGCATCCTCAAGTCCGGAGCGGCCTACGTCCCCTTGGCCCCCGACACGCCCCACGACCGCATGACGTTTATGCTGCAGCAGTCCCAGGCACCGGTGCTGCTGACACAAGCCAGCCTGGCCGATGACCTGCCGCCCCACGCCACCCAGCTGGTCCGCATCGATGACGACTGGCCAACGATTGCTCAGCACAGCACCGCAGCACTCGGCCCCACCGCGGAAGCAACGGACCTGGCCTACGTCATCTTTACCTCGGGATCCACGGGCAAACCAAAGGGCGTCCAACTGGAACATCGCAGCGTTGTCAATTTCTTGAATTCGATGCGACACCAGCCAGGCATGGGACCGCAGGACACCCTGTTGGCCGTGACCACGTTGACCTTCGATATCTCGGTCCTCGAATTGTTTTTGCCCCTCAGCGTCGGGGGACAGGTGATCATCGTTGAGGAAAAAGTCGCCTGCGACGGCGGGAAACTGGCGAAACTGCTCAGCCAGTCCCCCGCCACCATCATGCAGGCCACCCCCGCCACCTGGCGGCTGTTGGTCGAAGCCGGCTGGCCCGGCGATCCGCAGCTGAAGGTGCTGTGCGGCGGCGAGGCACTCCCCCGCGACCTGGCCGAACAACTGCTGCAACGGTGTGCCAGCCTCTGGAATATGTACGGGCCCACCGAAACAACCATCTGGTCCGCCGTCGACCGTGTCCAGTCAGGCGATGGGCTCCTGCCGATCGGTCGACCGATCGATAATACACAGATTTATATTCTGGACAGCCGCCTGCAGCCGGTGCCGATCGGCGTGGCCGGCGACCTGTTTATCGGCGGAGATGGACTGGCGCGGGGATATCTGCATCGCCCGCAACTGACGGCCGAACGGTTCGTACCCAATCCGTTCAGCACCCAGGCCGCAACGCGGATGTACAAGACGGGCGACATCGCTCGCTACCGCACAGACGGGAACATCGAATTCCTGGGCCGATCCGATTTCCAGGTCAAAATCCGCGGGTTCCGGATCGAGCTGGGCGAAATCGAGGCCAACCTCAATCAACACCCGGCTGTCGGGCAAGCCGTCGTGATGGCTCGACAAACCGGTCCCCGCGAGGATGACAAACAACTGGTGGCCTACCTGGTCCCGGCGGCCGAAACGCAGCCGAATACGACTCAGCTGCGTGAGCACCTCCGTCAGGAACTACCGGACTACATGCTGCCGGCCACCTTCCTGTGGCTGGACCGCTTCCCGCTGAACCCGGCCGGCAAGATCAACCGCCAGGCCCTGCCGGAACCAGATACCTCCCGCCCGGAACTGGAATCCGCCTACGTCCCGCCCCGTAACGACAACGAACAAACGTTGGCCCAGATCTGGGCCGATGTGCTGGGCCTGGAAAAAGTCGGCGTGCATGACAACTTTTTCGACCTGGGGGGAGCTTCCATCCAAAGCCTGGAGATCGGGGCGATCGCCGAGCGGGAAGGGCTGAAAATCACCCCCACCATGCTGTTCCAGCACCCCACCATTGCCGAACTGGCCGCCGCCGCACCCCAGGTAGCCTCTCCCGCACCGCCGACGGCCACCGAAAGCAAAGGGAACGGCAGCGTCGTCGCCGCCGTCTCTCCAGCGGAACCGACCGCCCCCCAAACGGCCGCTCGGCCCAAACCCAAACGCCGGCGGCGCACGGAAAAGGCCAACACCATCATCGAAAGCCTGGGCGTTTATTTGCCACCCAAGGAAGTCACGACCAAGGAACTGGTCAAGGGCTGCAAACACAAGATGTGGTTTCCGCTGGAACGCATGACCGGCATCCACAGCCGGCGGATGGCCGGGGAGGACGAATTTTCCATCGACCTGGCAATCAAGGCCGTCGACGAATGCTTCCGGCACTCAAAGTACACCGCCGACGACATCGATGTCGTGATCGCCTGCAACATTACGCGGCTGGACAAATTGCGGACGCTGTCGATCGAACCCAATACGTCGTTGCAGCTGAAAAAACATTTCGGCTTCAAGCATGCCCTCGCCTTTGATGTGACCAACGCCTGCACCGGTATGCTGACGGCAGTCCAGGTCGTGGATGCCATGCTGACGACCGGCCTGATCCGTCGCGGGCTGGTGGTCAGCGGCGAGTTCATCTCGGATATCGCACGAACCGCTCAACTGGAAATCGACGGATTCATGGACCCGCGCATCGCTTGCTTGACTGTCGGGGACGCCGGGGCGGCGGTCCTCCTGGAATCGGCCACCAGCCGTGACGTGGGATTTCACGAATTGGACATGTATTCGCTCTCCAAATACTCCCGCATGTGCATCGGCCGGCTGACCGAGTACCCCCACGGCGGGATCATTATGCACGTGCCGGACCCCATGGAGCACACAGCCGTCGCCGTGCAACATTCCGTCATGCACGCGCAGTACATGTTCGATACCAGCGAATGGTCACCCGAGCAGATGGATCACCTGATCATGCATCAAACCTCCGACCGCTCGTTGCGCGATGCCAAACGAGCGATCAATAAGGCTTTTAAAAAGAAGATCTGCACCGACGCCAACACGATTCATAACATCGCCGAACGTGGGAATACGGCCACCACCACGCACTTCGTGGCCATCTGGGACAACATCCTCAACGGGACCCTGAAATCCCACGAACATGTGCTGCTGGGCATCACCGGTTCCGGCCAGACGATCGGCACCGGTATCTATACCTTTGATGACCTGCCCGAGCGAATCCGTGCCAGCAAGCAGGAAGAGCGGCATCCGCCAAAGGTGCCTGCCGTCACCAGCCAACCGCCACGGCCACGTACCGACCTGCCCAGAATCCAGGTGGCCAGCGTCGGCACCATCCCCCTCAGCCAACAAGCTCCGCGCGATACGACCAAAATGACCGCCATGGCCGCACGGGAGTGCTTGCGAAAATCTTCCTACCAGTGCAGCGACATGGAACTGCTGCTGTTTGCCGGCGTGCTGCGGACCGAATACATCTCCGAACCCGCCATCGCCACGCTGATCGCCCGCGAATTGCACATGAACGACATCATCCAGTCCGAGTACGATCAGAAAACTTTCTGCTTTGACGTCTACAACGCCGCCATGGGATTCCTGCACGCCTGCCAGGTCGCCAGCCAACTCATCCAGGCAGGTACGTTCCGCACGGCCATGATCACTGCCTCCGAAGTGGAAGTGAATGCCGAGTTCTTCGAGGAACGGCTGGGACTGTTCGAAACGGCATCGGCATTCATCTTGGATGAATCGGCGGATGGGAAGACGGGCTTCGGCCAGTTCGTTTTCAAATTCTTCCCCCAATACTTCGAGGCTCGCCAAGCGACCGGATGGTACAAGGACGGGAAACCGTATTGTGGCTGGCACCTCGACGACCGCTTGAACGACATCTACCTCGAATGCATCCCCCCCGCCGTCCAGGAACTGCTCGACCTGGAAGGCCTCGACCTGGCCCAGATCAAGGTTGTCCTGCCGTCTCAATTCTCGTCCGCCTTCAACCTTCAACTGGCCCACACCCTCCAGGTCCCCGCCGATCGGATCGTCGAAGTCGACCACCGTCAGAAAGATTTGTTTACCTCGTCGTTGCCGTACGCCCTCCAGCATGCTCAGCAAAACCAACAGGTCCAACCGGGCGACATCGGCCTGATCATCAACGTCGCCTCCGGTGTCCAGGTAGGCTGCGCCACGTATTACTTTTGAGATCCTCCCAGCAATCTGTGGCAAATCAGGGGGCGGCGGGCAACCGCGTCTTGACGGACAGGTGAGGCCCCTCACGGATCGGGACAACCAAGCCGGGTATGTTCCATTCCCATCGTATCCACACGGATCATCATCCACGGCAGAATGGTGACCCTGTGGCGTCGCGAGCAGCTGTGAATTCCAAGTCTGCGGCATCGACCGCCTGGGTCAGATTCAGCCCTCGGACCTATGCAATCTGAATTGCCCGCCTGATCGCGTGATAATCGCTAACCGACTGCCCCTTATTGGGTTAGAGCCCGCCCGCCGGCTTCCGCCGCATTGCGTGTCCCGTTGTTTGCCTGCCGGCTTCCGCCGCATTGCGTGTCCCGTTGTTTGCCCCCGTTGTTTGCCTCCGCTGAAAAACCTCCCGGTCGCCGGCTGGCATTGCGGCGCAGAAGCACCCCGGCTGCTCAAGCCCGACCCCAGGCGGAAACGCCATCCCTTCACACCAAGATGGCACCCAGCAGCCGGGGTGCTGACACACCCGCCGGCTTCCCCCGCATTGCGTGTCCCGGTATTTGCTGCCGGTGTTTGCTGTTTCGGTGTTTGCTGTTGTTCGCCGCGCCCTCCTATAGCCGGCCTCTTTGAGGCCGGAAAATGCGGGCTCGCAGAGCCCGCCTACAGGTGCGGCTACAGATACGGGAACAGGCAATGCAATCTGAGTTGTCCGCCTGATCGAGTGAGAATCGCTAACCGACTGTCGCTTATCGGGCTAGGGGCCGCTCGCCGGCTGCCCCCGCATTGCGTATCCCGTTGTTTTGTCAATGCGCATTTGCCAAAGTGTGCACTTCTTTTTGCAAGGAAGAACCGAGACGATCGCGTTCGGTTTCCAGGTCATAGTGCGACTGAAGATTCAGCCAAAACCGCTCGGAAGTGTCAAAGTATCTGGCAAGTCGCAAGGCAGTGTTGGCCGTGATGGAACGGGAGCCTTTCACAATTTCATTGATACGACGTGGCGGTACGTTAATATCCTTGGCGAGACGGTATTGACTTATGCCAAGCGGCTCCAGAAAGTCGAGCAGCAATATTTCTCCGGGATGCACGGGCGCGAGTTTCTTTGCAGCCATTTTTTTTGATTCCTAGTGGTAGTCCGTGATTTCGACATCATACGCATCACCGTCAGACCAAATGAAGCAGATGCGGCATTGATTATTGATGCGAATACTATATTGTCCTCTACGATCACCTTTGAGTTTTTCAAGCCGATTACCGGGCGGTACACGCAAATCGTCAACCGACTCAGCAGCATCGAGAATCACGAGCTTCCGCAACGCAGCGCGTTGGATTTTCTGCGAGAATCCCTTGACCCGAGATCGCCGAAAAATGTTCTCGGTTTGTTGGTCCCGAAAGCTTCGGATCATGTCTCCGATAATAACGCGATGCGCTAATAACGTCAAGCGGCTGCACCGGGGGGTAACAAATACTGAACAAATACTGGGAACAAATACTGGGACAAGCAAGGCAATCTGAGTTGCCCGCCTGATCGAGTGATAATCGCTAAACGACTTTCCCTCAATGGTTTAGAGGCCGCCCGCCGGCTTCCCCCGCATTGCGTGTCCCGTCTTCCGCCCTACCCTGTAGCCGGCTGGTATTGCAGCGCAGGAGC
>WVZU01000117.1:0-992 GCA_011772275.1 Planctomycetales bacterium
AGAGTGTTCGGTTAAGAGTGTTCGGTTAAGAGTGTTCGGTTAAGAGTGTTCGGTTAAGAGTGAGGGTTTAAAGTACATTTCATCGCCGTCTTAACCGCCACGCTTAACCGGATACCCTTAACCGACCTGCTTAACCGCTCTCCACGGGCCAAACTATATTGCTGAGTGGACGCCAGGCCGCGTGACGGCGGCTCGGGAAAGACGCTAACCGACAGGGGCGGCCAATTTTTTGTTTGAGGCAAAACGTTCCTGCAGCGGCTGGACAGCCAGCTCTTCTTCGCGAAGGGCTTCCATAGCGGCGACCACGGCATGCGCTGCTTGAATGGTCGTGATGCAGGGCACGTCGCCCGAGACGCAGGCCGCGCGAATGCGGCCTTCGTCGGTCCGCGCGCCTTTGCCGCTGGGCGTGTTCATGATCAGTTGCACATCCTCGTTCGCCAGGTAATCCAGCAGGTTGGGATGGCCTTCCTGCAGCTTCTGGACGATTTCGACGTCGATCCCTGCCTGGCGGAGCCCTTCCGCGGTGCCGGCGGTGGCGATCAGCCCGTAACCCAGCTGAGCCAGCCGGGCGGCGAGTGGCACGATCGCGGGTTTATGCCGAGCTGTAACGCTGAGGAAAATCTTGCCGCTTTTCGGCAGATCCACCCCCGCGGCCAATTGGCTTTTGGCAAAGGCGATGGGAAATCGACCGCTGATCCCCATCACTTCACCGGTGCTCTTCATCTCGGGACCCAGCACAATGTCTACGCCGGCAAACTTGACGAACGGAAAGACACTTTCCTTGATCGAGACATGGCTGGGGACGGGATCGGTCTGGTAGCCCAGGCTGGCCAGCGTGACGGGCTGGTCCAGCACCTGGCCGGCCATGATTTTGGCGGCGACTTTGGCGGCCGGCATGCCGGTCGCTTTGGCGACGAAGGGCACGGTCCGACTGGCTCGAGGATTGGCTTCCAAAACGTAAATATTCTGCTGGCCGTCTTCCTTCTTGACGG
>WVZU01000117.1:1036-11464 GCA_011772275.1 Planctomycetales bacterium
TGACTTCCTCCGAGAGGCTGTAGGGCGGGATGGCACAGGCCGAATCGCCCGAGTGCACGCCGGCTTCCTCGATGTGTTCCATCACGCCGGCGACCAGCACCTGCTCGCCATCATAAATACAGTCCACATCCACTTCGATGGCGTCCTCCAGGAAGCGATCGATCAGGACGGGCTGACCTTGAGCGACCACGAAGGCTTCCTTGACGAACTTTTCCAGCTGTGTCTGGTCGTAACAAATCTCCATCGCTCGACCACCCAGCACAAAACTGGGCCGCACCAGCAGCGGGAAGCCGATTTTTTCGGCTTCGCTGCGGGCCTCGTGCGTGTTGCGGGCGATGCCGTTGGCCGGCTGTTTCAGGCCCAGTCGAGCCAGCAGTCTCTGGAATTTTTCCCGGTCCTCGGCGGCGTCGATCGTATCGACACTGGTACCCACGATGGGGACCCCTTCGTTGGCCAGGGCTCGAGCCAGGTTCAAAGGTGTCTGGCCGCCAAATTGGACGATGACCCCGTCCGGCTGCATGCGATCGTGGATATTCAACACGTCTTCCGCGGTGAGCGGTTCGAAGAACAGCAGGTCGCTGGTGTCGTAATCGGTGCTGACGGTTTCCGGGTTGGAGTTGACCATGATCGATTCGATACCCAGTTCGCGCAGGGCAAAGCTGGCGTGGCAGCAGCAGTAGTCGAATTCGATCCCCTGTCCGATCCGATTCGGGCCGCCGCCCAGGATCATGACGCGTTTCTTGTCGGACTTGGCTGGCGTTTCGTCTTCGTCTTCGTAGGTCGAATAGTAGTAGGGCGTGTAGGCTTCGAACTCGGCCGCGCACGTATCGACGGCCTTGAAGGTTGCGATCACGCCCGCTTGTTTCCGCCGCCCGCGTACTTCCTGTTCGGTCGAGTGCCAGATGGTTGCCAGTTGGCGATCGGAGAACCCTGCCTGTTTGGCCTTACGGAGCAGCGTGGCGTCGGCCGCATGGAGTCCGCCTGGCAGTTCGCGCAGCTGCTGTTCCAGCTGGCACAACTGTTGGATCTGATCCAGGAACCAGGGATCGATATGTGTCAGCTTGTAGATTTCCTTAAGCGACATGCCGCTGAGGATGGCGTAGCGCAGGTACCAGACGCGATCCTCGTTGGGTGTGGCCAGTTTGGCACGGATCTCGGCATCGGTCGGTGGCTGGCTGGTACCCCAGCGGTCTTTTGAATCGCAGCCCAGTCCAAAGCGTCCCACTTCCAGGCCGCGGAGGGCTTTTTGCAAAGATTCCTTGAAGGTGCGGCCAATGGCCATCGTTTCGCCCACGCTTTTCATCTGCGTGGTCAGCGTGGCGTCCGCTTCGGGGAATTTTTCAAAAGCGAATCGGGGTACCTTGGTGACCACGTAGTCGATGGTCGGCTCAAAGCAGGCCATCGTCTCGCGGGTGATGTCGTTGGGCAGTTCGTGCAGTCGATAGCCGACCGCCAGCTTGGCGGCGATCTTGGCGATGGGAAAACCGGTCGCCTTGGAGGCCAGCGCGCTGGAGCGGCTGACGCGGGGATTCATCTCGATCACGATCATGCGGCCGGTTTGGGGATGGATGGCAAACTGAATGTTCGAACCGCCCGTTTCCACGCCGATTTCGCGAATCACGGCCAGCGACGCATCCCGCATCCGCTGGTATTCCTTGTCGGTCAGCGTCTGGGCGGGGGCTACCGTGATCGAATCACCCGTATGCACCCCCATCGCGTCGAAGTTTTCGATCGAACAGATGATCACCACGTTGTCGTCCACGTCGCGCATCACCTCCATCTCGTACTCTTTCCAGCCGATGATCGACTCTTCGACCAGCACTTCGTTGATCGGCGACTGGTCCAGGCCGGCCCGGACCAGCCGATCGAAGTCGCCACGGTTGTAGGCAATGCTGGATCCCGAACCGCCCAGCGTGAAACTGGGCCGCACGACACAAGGCAAGCCGATTTCGGCGAGCAACTTTCGAGCGGATTGGACGTCATTGACGGTTTCACCACGGCAGACGGAAAGCCCGATTTTTTCCATGGCCTGCTTGAACCGGTCCCGCTCTTCCGCCTTGGCGATCACGTCGGCACGAGCACCAATCATTTCGACGCCGAATTTTTTCAGCACGCCGTGGCGGTCCAGGTCCATCGCCAGATTCAAGCCGGTTTGACCGCCCAGCGTGGGCAAGATGGCGTCCGGACGCTCCCGCTCAATCACCTTGGCAACGATTTCCCAGGTCAACGGCTCAATGTACGTCCGGTCCGCCGTGTCCGGATCGGTCATGATCGTTGCCGGATTGGAGTTGACCAGAATGACCTCGTAGCCCTCCTCGCGCAACGCCTTACAGGCCTGGGTGCCCGAATAGTCAAATTCACAAGCCTGGCCGATCACAATCGGCCCCGACCCGATGATCAAGATGCGATGAATGTCAGTACGACGCGGCACGATCCAACGACCCCCAAAATTTGCCGTGGACAGCTCCAGATCCCTGTGACGGACGAGGAGACCGAAACAGCCACGGGGCAGCCAGCAATCTAAAATCTCTCAAGCATATCACGCTCTCGCCCGACCACGCAAGCAGCCGATCCCAACTCGACCGGCCCCAACTCGACCGGCCCCAACTCGACCGGCCCGCCCCAAGGATCCGCTGGGCGAAGGTGGCCGGTTTGCCCGGCGAACCGCTGAGCCAACGACCTGCGGATGGCAAACGGCCAGGGCTTGAATTGTCCCGGCAACCGGATGAGGAGGGGACCGGCGGTTTACAATCGGGCGGAACGGGGCACGATTCTCATTCTATTCCAACCGCTGGCCCACACCGAACCTTACGGCCCGAATCCTGTCCGATTTGTGGCAGCTGCGCCCCTAGAATCGCTACAAATCGCCGGGTCGCCGCGAGCGGAGCGGTCCTTGGGGGGGCGATCCCCGGCCGTTGCCGGCCCGATCGTTGACAGTTTGACGTAACCCTTTTACCATAAATATCTTGGCTCAAATTCTTTCCCCTTGTTACGTGCTGGGAGCGGACAGCCGTGGCCACGCCATCCCGCAGCGGTGTTTTTGCAGGTGCCGCCGACCCGCGTGTCGAGCGATTTGCTGAAAGCATTAGCGTTGATCGGCGACTGTACGCCTACGACATCGAGGGCTCGCTGGCGCACGCCCAAATGTTGGCCAAAACGGGTCTGATTACGGCCGAGGAGTGCGAACAAATTAGGCAGGCCCTGCAGCAGATCCGCCAAGAAATTGAGCAGGGTGATTTTAAGTTCTCGGCGGCCCTGGAAGACATCCACATGCACATTGAGCAGGCCCTGATCGAGCGGCTGGGGGATGTCGGCCGACGTCTGCACACCGGCCGCAGTCGCAACGACCAGGTGACGACCGATCTGCGGTTGTGGATCCGCGACGCGATCGACGGTCTGGACCAGCGGGTGTTGGCCGTGCAGAGGGCATTTGTGGACCGTGCCGAGGGTGACCGGGAGGTGATTTTACCGGCCTACACGCACCTCCAGCGGGCTCAGCCCGTCCTGGCGGTTCATTACTGGCTGGCCTATTGCGAAAAACTGGACCGCGATCGCCAGCGGCTCGCCGACGCTCGGCGGCGGGCGAACGTGTTGAGCCTTGGGACGGGCGCGGCGGCGGGCACATCGTTGCCCATTGATCGCCAGTATGTCTGCCAGCTGTTGGGATTTGATTCGCTGGCCGCGAACAGCCTGGACGCTTCCAGCGACCGGGACTTTGTGCTGGACTTCGCCTACGCCATGTCGGTCCTCGCCGCTCATCTGGCCGGCTGGGCGGAAGAGTGGATTTTGTGGTCGACGCACGAGTTTGGTTTTTTGCGCTTACCCGAGCAGTTCTGTACCTGTTCATCGATGATGCCGCAGAAGATGAACCCGGACGTTTTGGAGTTGATACGGGGTCGAGCGGCACGGGTGACGGGCAATCTGACCAGCCTCTTGGTGCTGGTTCAAGGTCTGCCGCTGGCCTACAACCGCGATCTGCAGGAGGACAAGCAACCGTTGTTTGACTCGTACGACACGGTCGACGCGTGTCTGGAACTGGCTGCGCCGATTGTGGCGGGCAGCCAGCTGAACCGCTCTGCCATTGCCGCTCGCCTGGAAGAAGGCTACCTGGACGCCACGACGTTGATGGAGCATTTGATTGGAAAAGGCCTCCCCCAGCGGACGGCTCATCACGCGGTCGGCACGTTGGTGCGCAAGGCGATTGACCGTCAGGTTGGCCTGCGCGACCTGCCGCTGGAGGAATTTCAGGCCGTTTACCCGGATGTCGACTCCAGCATTTACGACATGTTGGGGGCAACTGCGGCGGTTGAGTGTTTTACGAGTTACGGTTCGACCGCACCGCAACAGGTGGAAGATCAATTACGCCGCTGGCAGCACCGTTTGGGGGCGGCGGACGTGGCCCGCGGCGAGGGGTGAGGGGAGGAGAGGAGAGGATGCGATTTCGAGCTGAGCGGGTGATGCAGCCTGGGGGGAAACGGGGAAATATGGGTCGAGCGGTCTGGGGTCGTTGGTGCCTGCCGCTGCTGGTCGGCAACCTGCTGCTGCCGCTGGGCAGCGGGTCCGTCCTGGCCCAGCGGGCCGAACGCGACGGGCTGGAGGTGGAGAATCTGCAGGTCGAGCACCCGGTGGTCACATCGCTTCGCCAGTCGAAACCCCAAGAGCCTGACGAATGGATGTATGCGATTGAAACCCTTTTGACACTGGGCGAACAGCAGCTGGCGATCGAGTTCGCCAACACCCTGGCTTCCATGGACTTGGAGGAGAAAGCGCTGGTCGACTTGGGCCTTGCCGTCGGATCCGCTCGACTGCTCCGCCTGGCGACCAACGATACGCTGGGCGAGGAGCCGCAGAAGTTTGCGCGGCGGGTATTGGCCGCGGTCCGCAATTTTCGCCGCGATCCGCAACGGCTGGAGAAACTGGCGCTGCGGGCGGCGCAGTCTGCGGGCAGGGAGCGGGTGGAGGCCATCACCGATTTGCGGTTGGCCGGCGGGGCTGCCGTGCAACCGCTGGTCCGCTTGCTGCTGGATCCGGGCCAGGCGGGTTCCGCCGCCAGGATTCGTGACGCCTTGGCAGGGCTGGGTCCCTCGGTGGTGGCACCGCTGCTGGCGGTGTTAC
This sequence comes from Planctomycetales bacterium, assembly GCA_011772275.1. Taxonomy (GTDB): domain Bacteria; phylum Planctomycetota; class Planctomycetia; order Pirellulales; family UBA7805; genus CS4-C045. Next base: position 6,152 of record WVZU01000117.1, read on the forward strand.
AGACGGAGGACGAACAGCTGCAGGCACAGGTCCTGCTGACGTTGGCCCGATTGGGTGACCTATCGACGCTTTACGACGTCCTCTGCCATGCGGCGATGCCCTCGACCGGGGCCGTTCACCGCGGGGCGGCGCGGCGGGCGACCGCGGCGTTAATCGAGCGGGTTCCCGACACCGGCTCGGTCAAACGTAAGGTTTACACGGTTATTCACCACTACCTCACCGGCCGCCGCAGACCGGCTGCGGATCTGGAGGGCAAGGCACCGCTGTGGAATTGGGACGACGACCGGCGTGTTTTGGAGCAGAGCGACCAGCCTCTGCGGCTGGTGGCGGCCGCCCGGGCGGATCAACTGGCACGCCAGCTGTACCGGGTCGACCCGCAGGACCGGCGGCTGGCACGGCTGGCGGCGTTGGCCCGGTTGAATCGAGCGAAGTTGTTTGCCGGCCTGGACCAGCCGCTGACCGCGGCGGTGGCGGACGAGGTCCGCCGGCTGGCACCTGCCGATCCGTTGGACTTTACCGAGCAGGTCTTGGCGTTGGCGTTGCAGCGCGGGGAGGTACCGGCGGCGATCGGGGCGGCTGAGATCTTGGCAGAGGAAGCGAACAAGGCGCAAGGGGCGCCCCACCTGACCGACCACAGCGGTCCGGTGCCGACACCGTTGGTACAAGCTTTGGCGGATCCGGATCGGCGGCTGCGGTTCGCCGCCTTGCAGGCCGTCATGGCCGCTGGACCCCAGACGCTTTTCGCCGGCGCCAGTCGCGTCCCGGAGGCTTTGAAATTTTTTATCCGCTGCGCCGGTAGCCCGCGGGCCCTGGTGGCGGATCCCCGGCCCGAGCGTTGTCAGCAGTTGTCGGTACTTTTAGAGGAAAACGGTTGGCAAAGCGATCGTTTTTTGACCGGACGCAGGATGGCGCTGGCGGCCACGCAGCGGGCGGACTACGCGGTGGCCTTGGTGGCGTTTACCATCGAGCAGCCGGATTGCCGCGAGACCTTGGCCCGTTTGCGACAAGATCCGCGGACGGCGGATCTGCCGGTGGGTCTGATCGTGGAACCGAGGCACCGGTTAGCGGCCGAGCGGTTAGTGGACCGGTTCCCGCTGACCGAGGCCTTCGTCGCGCCCCGGGATGGTTCGACTTTACAGATGCAGTTGGACCGCTTGATCGCCAAGGCTGGGGACCGTTTCGTTCCCCACCAGCGGCGGACCGAACATGCCACTGCGGCTGTGGAGCTGCTTGCCCAGCTAAGCCGAGAGCGGTCGCCGCTGTTCGAACTGGCTGGCTTCGAGCCGGTCCTGGAGCTTTCCTTGCACAACGCCGACCTGGTCGCCGCGGCGACTGGCGTGCTGGGCAATATCGGCTCGCCCGCCGCTCAACACGCCCTGTTCAACCTCGCCAGCGGGGCGACCCAGCCGCTGGCCAGCCGGCAGCTGGCGTCCCAGGCGTTTGTTGCCAGCGTCCGGCGGCACGGGATCGGCCTGTCGATCGCGCAAATCCAGCAGTTGAGCCGGCAGTACGACCAGCAGGCGGGTGACGGAGCAAAAATCGAAGAGTTGTTGTGGTCGATGTTAGACGTGCTGCAATCTGGGAAACGATGAATTCCGCGGTACCCACACGCTCGTCCGGAACCCTGCCACCACCGCTGCCCGAATTGATCGGCCAGGGTGCGGCCATGCAGGAGGTGTACGGCTTTACCAACAAAGTCGCCCGCACGAACACCTCGGTGTTGCTGTTGGGGGAGACCGGGACGGGCAAGGAGCTGATTGCCCGGGCGATCCACCGTCTGAGCCTTCGCCGCAACGGTCCCTTTGTCCGGGTGAACTGCGGGGCGTTGTCGGAAAACCTGCTGGAGAGCGAACTGTTTGGGCATGTGCGGGGTGCGTTTACCGGTGCGGTGGGGAACCGGGCCGGGCGTTTCGAAGCGGCCCACAGCGGGTCGATCTTTTTGGATGAGATCAATTCGACGACGCCCAAACTGCAGGTCAAGCTGCTGCGGGTTCTGCAGGAGCGGGAGTTTGAACGCGTGGGCGACACGGAAACGATTCGCGTCGATACGCGGGTCATCGCGGCGTCGAACCGGGACCTGCTTGGCGAAATCGAAGCGGAACGTTTCCGCGAGGACCTCTATTACCGGCTGAACGTGGTCCCGATTTACATCCCCTCGTTGCGGCAGCGGCGCGAGGATATCCCGGAACTGGTCGGTCATTTCCTGAACTACTACAACGATTTGAACGACCGCTTTGTCGTCCACATCCACACCGATGCCATGCAGGCCTTGCAGGATTACGACTGGCCGGGCAATGTACGCGAGCTGCAGAACTATATTGAACGGGCCGTCGTGCTGGCTGACGGTGACGAGCTGACGCCGGAGCTGTTGCCCCCGGAATTGTTCGGCTCGGAACGCCCCGTGCGGCGTGGTCGTCGAGTGGACCTGGAGACGCTGACGCAGGAAGTCGTGCAGGAAGGGCTGGCCACTGCCGGGGCGGATGACGACAATCTGCATGCCAGGATCGTGCGGCGTATTGAACGAGAACTGATTGCTCAAGTGATGGCCCACTGCGACAATGTCCAGATCAAGGCGGCCAACCGCTTGGGAATCAATCGCAACACGCTGCACAAGAAATTGAAAGAGTATTCGTTGGAAAAGTGAGGGGAGGGAGGGGGAGGGAAGCGACGCGTGTGGGGGGCCGGATCCAAACAGGGGCGTTTGACGTAACTGGACCCTCGCTACGCGACCTTTGCCGCTGATGCACGGTATTACGGTCACTTGTTTTGCCGCCAGTTACCTGGTGGCTTTGATGCTGGAGTTCTCGCGGCTGTTCTTTCGCAGCGGCGTGCGGGGCGCGCTCATGCTGGGCTTCGCCGGCGCCGGACTGGTGGCCCACAGCCTCTACCTGGCCGGTCGCCTGGCTCGTTTCGACGGCGGGCCGGTTTCTGGCTGGTTCGAGTGGTTCCTGCTGGCCTCCTGGATCCTGGTCGCCACCTATCTCTATTTGGCCTGTTACCATCCGCGAAACCCGATCGGTTTGTTCATCCTGCCCCTGGTGCTGGTCTTGATCGCCGTGGGCTACCTGTTTCGTTTCGAAGGGGCCTTTGGGGGCGCGCGGCTGTGGGGCCTGGTGCATGGGCTGTCGCTGTTGATGGGCACCGTGGTGGTGCTGATCGGGTTCGTGGCGGGTGTGATGTATTTGATCGAGGCGCATCGGCTGAAACAGAAGCGGCCGCCCGCCGGCCGGTTCCGCCTTCCCAGCCTGGAATGGGCCGAAAAGGTCAATGGGCGGACACTTGTCTTTTCCACGATTCTGCTGGGAATCGGCGTGTTGTCGGGTTTGGCCTTGAATGCCATCAATCAGTCCCAGGGGGCCATGGCGTTGCCCTGGTCGGATCCGGTAGTGTGGAGCAGTGGTGTGCTGCTGGCCTGGCTGGTGGCCGCGGCCGCCTTTAACTTTGCTTACCGCCCCGCCCGACGAGGTCGCAAAGTCGCCTACTTGACCGTGGCCAGCATGATTTTTCTGCTGCTGGCCCTGGGAGTCATTCTGTTGGTGCCGTCCAAACATCCGTCGCAACAGGCTTTGCTGACCAACCAGCAGCTGGGATCCGCACGGTACGATGGGGCGATCCGGCGGGCCAGGCCGCCCTGCCGATGGGGGTTTCACCCTCCGACGGTAGCGATCTCCACGGTGGCGGTCACGACGGTAGCGCTAGCGACGGTGGCGGATGGGCCCGCCGCGGACGATTTTGCCGTGATCCCCTTGGTCGCGGCAGGAGTGCGGGGGCGGGGTTGCCTGTGGCGGATCCCCGCGGGGGTTTGGTTCTGGTCCGATGGGTGTGCGGGCTGCTGTCGAGCCGTGGCTGCGTTCGGCAGCCAGAGGCCGGGTGGTTGGTTATGAAAGTCCAGCTGGTAGGTGTCAGTCATCACACAGCGCCGATCGAGTTGCGGCAGCGTCTGGCGTTCCGACCGGAACAGGTCCCGTCCGCCTTGGACGGGTTACGTGACCGATTCCCGCAGACTGAGGCGGTGCTGCTTTCCACCTGCAACCGTGTTGAGGTCTATACGGCGGTTGACGAGGACCATGCCAGCCCTTCCCATCAGGATGTTGTGCATTTCCTGGCGGACTTTCACCAGGTGGCGGCGACGGAGATCTTTGACGACCTGTTTGAGAGGACCGGGGAAGACGCGGTTCGGCATCTGTTTTACGTGGCAGCCAGTCTGGACAGCATGGTGGTGGGTGAAGCGCAGATTTTGGGGCAGGTCAAGCAGGCCTATGTGATGGCCAACCAGGCGGGGGCCACGGGTCCGCTGACGCATGGAATTTTCCAGGCCGCCCTCAAGACCGCTCGACGCGTGGCTGCCGAAACGACGATCAACCAGCGGCGGACCAGCGTGGCGGGGGTGGCGGTGGCGGATTTTGCCAGGCAGATCTTCGAGCGATTCGACGACAAGAAGATCCTGGTGATCGGCGCTGGCGAGATGGGGGACGAGGCCTTGCGGTACCTTTGGCACGAGGGGGGGCGGGATATCACCATCGTCAATCGGACCCAGGATAGGGCCGCCGCCTTGGCCGCTCGCTGGTCGGGTCGCGCGGTACCCTGGGATCAGCTGGACCAGCAGTTGATCGCCGCCGACCTGGTGATCAGTACCACCGGTGCCAGCCATCCGGTGATGACGCTGGACGATTTCCAGCGGATCGAACCGCATCGTTACCAGCGACCTGTCTGCATTCTGGACCTGGCGGTACCGCGCGACTTTGATCCGGCGGTCGGCGATCGGTTGGGCGTTTACCTGTACTGCATCGACGACCTGCAGGAGATCTGCCGTCGCAATCGGCTGGCTCGTGAGAAGGAGTGGCCGGCGGCAGAACGGATTATTGAAGAAGAGGCTGCCCGCTTCATGGCCGAACTGAATCACCGCGCCACGGCCCCCACCATCCGGCGGCTGCGCGATTCGTGCGAGGTGCTGAAGCGGGACGAGCTGCAGCGGTTGTACAAGAAACTGCCCGAACTGAACGAAGTCGATCGCCAGGAAATCCAGAACACCTTCGACCGGTTCCTGAACAAGATGCTGCACCCTCCCCTGGAGTCGCTTCGCGACGAAGCCCGCCGCGGCACGCCCCACGGACTGCTGGAAGCCCTCCGCCGGCTGTTCCAGATCAAGGACTGACGGCCCAAGGACCGGCCAGGCTGGGGGTTTAGGGTGCATTTTGCACTTTGCGTAACCCCCTTAGCCGATTGCAGCAACTGGTCGTTGTCGCACACGCCCGCCTTTCCAGTTTCATGTCAATAGCCCCCTGCTCTTCTGGCTTCATGCGAATAGCCTCG
>WVZU01000073.1 GCA_011772275.1 Planctomycetales bacterium
GATCCCTCTAAGGCAGGGTCCACTGGATCCCTGATGGTTGATCTCAGCGGTAATTCCGAGCTGACGTGTGAGCCGCCACGCACGATCCGGTCCATCCCGCTGACGCCCTCGGTCCATTCCGTCACGTTACCGCCGAAGTCAAAACCACCGTAGTAGCTGGTCGTGCCGGTGTAGGCCCCCACGTGCGTCGTGTCCCCCACGGCAGCGGCAAAGTTCGCGCTGTTTGCCCCACCCGTTGGGACCTCGGCGGTTGGAGCCAAATCGCTTTGCGTGGGGTACAACCAGTAACCGGGGTTTGAGTCTCCGTCGTCCAGCGAATAATACGCCGCCTTGTACCACTCGTCCTCGCTGGGCAAGAAATAGGTCGCCCCGGGCGCTCGGGTCTCGCTGAACCCGTCGGTGATGGTGTACGTGCCGTCCTCGGTTGTGCCGGGCCCCTGGGCCCCGGTCGGCTGGCCGTTTTCCACCCAGTTGACGAACCGCATCGCGTTGAAAAACGACACCCCTCTTATCGGGTGCGAGCCGTACGAAGTATCCAGCGGAGGATAAGCAACCGCCGGGTGGGAATCCACGGTATACACGTAGCTGCCATCAGAACCGCTGCGGCTGATGTCCATGAAGGGGTGCCAGGCGCCGTTGGGGTCACTCTTTGCGATGGCATTAAGAAATTCCGCATACTGGTTGTTGGTGACCTCCGTGGTGCCGATGCGGTAGCAAGAATCCACGTTCCCAAAACCGGTCAACGGATCGTTCCCATTGGACACATCGTCCACCTCAACAAAGTCGAACATCGCCGCGTGGGCGGTGCCGATAGCGAACGTCAGCAAAGCGGCCAGGGCCGCGATGATGGCGATCTTCTTCATGAGGCGTCTGTCCTATGGGGTTGGACGCGAGTGAGGTTGATTGTTGTCCAGTAAATCTGTTTCAAAAAAACGTCTGCTGTCCGCCAACCAGCTGTTGCAAGTCGGCGGTTGCACACCAAATCCATGCGCAGCATCGCGCAGCCTGCGCAGGCCAGCGCAAAACTGCGGAAGCGCGCACGTTCAAATAAAAAACGTCGCTAACTTTGCGCATCATCTCACAGAGACTTTGCGAAAAACGTGCGACGTTATGCTAAGTTCGAGTCACTGGACGACTTACAGTAGCGCTTCCTCCGGGTAGAGAATCCGCACATATACTCTTATCAGTTTAACCCAAATCCCCTTATTTACAAGGAATTTACGTCAAAAAAGATCGTCTGGCTCGGCCCGTCCCCGGCCGGTCTGGCCGAGCTGGCCCGGCGGGGGGGTGTTTTTCATAAGTCCTTTATTAGAAAAAGGTAATGTCATATGGCCTGGCAGCTTGTTCCCGCCGGGTCTGGGCGGCCGCACGCCTGCCCGCGGGGATTGGTGCCCCCCACCCCCCCGGCCAACCGCCCAGACGACGGTCCGCCGCCCAAAGTCGGGCCCTGCCCGGTGGGGCCCGGCGGTCCCCGGCCAGCGCGGTTCACCCAGGCGATTGCAGGTCGTAACCACGCGCCGTTTTTGCTCGCATGCGAAACAGCGTTTGCTCAATCTTGAAAAAACGAAGCGTGTTTCAACCGGCTGTTGCTGGTCGGCGGTCACGCATCGTTGGCGGGCGACTGTGAGTGTTCGCTCTGCAAACCATCCCAGCCCGCGCCTTGTTTGAACATGAGGTAACCGAGAGAACAGAGAACGGTTATCGCTTCTGTTGACTTTACTTTTTTCTGTTCACCACGCAGTGGAAAAAAACGTAACCTGACTCTTCACTTTGAAAATCAAAAATCAACAATCGTCAATCATCCATCGATCGTGAGGGGTACGAGGGAAGCCAAGGTCAGTGGTCCGCCGGGCACAATCGACTTCAAAGCCAAGCCACGGTTCCTGGTATTCTTTGGTGCGTATGGTTTGAACATGAGGTAACCGAGCCAACAGAGCATGGCGATGCCCACGGTTGACTCTGTTTGCGTCTGTTCAAATTTCGCATGTTTGGGTTGCGGCCAAAGGCCGGGCGGCGTTTGAACATGCGGTGGCGGGGAGGCCTCACGGGGTCGGGAGTCTTTTTCGCCACTGAGAAACCTTACATCGATGGATTGTGGGACGGGTGGCGAAAAAGACTCCCGACCCCTTCCGGTCCGATGGGGCCACCCCGGTAGCGTCAGCACCCCGGCTGCTGAAT
>WVZU01000176.1:0-1635 GCA_011772275.1 Planctomycetales bacterium
TTTGAAGTGACTGGCGAAGTTTTCTCTTGGCACCCCTCTCACCCTTCACCGCCACCCTTGCGCGGATAGCCTTCACCGACCCGGTTACGCGTGTTTTGGCTTTGACCACGACAAGACACCGCGGAAGAAGAGCTCGGCTTGGGGACTTTTCGGGGCCAGTCGCTTACCTGGTCCATCTTCCTTTGGGCCGGGGGACCAGTTCGACGTCGATCGTGTTGGTTCCCGAGCCGACCGTCACCTGCTGCTGGCGGGGGACGAGCCCTTCAAAGCCGGAGGTGGGCAGCGGTTCGCCCGGTTGCGGTTCGTGACCCGCCGGATAGCTCATTGCCGGAGGGAAATAGTTGACCTGGTTCGTTCCCGCGACGACCGGGCTGGCCGCGTAGCTGCCGTGCTGGCCCACGGCCGCAGTGGCCGGCGGGCCGGGGTTGGTGTTGTCTCCCCCAGCGACCGGGGAGAAGACCAGCGACCCGCCGGTGACGGTTTTCCCTTCGTAGGTCACTTTGCCGCGGACCTCACCCGTCGGGACGCCGCCGCACCCCAAGAGGGTCAACCAGCCCCACAGCAGGCAGGCGCGGATCACCGGGTGTGGGGGAGGAGGGGATGAGCAGGTGTGACAGAGGTTCATGAGGGCGGGGGTAAAAAACCGTAGCGGGGATGATGAGCAACAAGACCGATCGGGCCGCTGTTGGGTGAGTCGGTCGGAGGCGGTTGAGCCTGGCGGACGGCCCCGGCTGGATTTTTTAGGGCGGGAAAGCGACCTCGCCGTCGGCCCGTGTCCCCAGGGCCTTGTAGAGGTTGATGTCGATCCCCTCGGAAAAGTAACGGACCGCTCCGTCGACCATCAAGAAATTCCCCCCGCCGCTGTGCTGGCTGCCGAAAGCGCGGCAGGAGTTGGTACCGGTTCTGAGGTTGAGCTGAAAGCCAACGTCCATCACGCGGAAACTGGCCCCGATGGACTCTCCACTGCAGCCGCCATTGTTGTTTCCCCCGGCCCAGACCGGGAAACACCGACCGCCGGTATTGCCAGAAAGCACCCGATAGTTATCGCTGGTCTGGTCGGTCCCGCATTCGGTCACCTCGCCGAGGGCCACCGTGTTACTGGTGCCGTCTAATACCGCGGACATCTTGACCCACCAATCGGTCGTGTTGTTATTGGAGAAATTCATGATCCCCTTCTGGGTGCTCCCGTATGCCGCTGCCGCGGCACAGCCCCAGCTGGCCAAGGCGGGACCAATATTCGCGCAGTAGTTTGACTTGCCCATCCCATCATTATCCTGCGTGGGAAGGACGTCGCTGGGGCAGATGAAGCTTGCGACGACGTTTTTGGTAAGGTCAAAGGCGGCGGCGTTACCATCCACTTCGGAATGGGCTACCGTATCAATGTTAGCGTGTGTCGTCTTTTCCGGACTGGGAAGCCACTCGCCGGTTTGCAAGGTCGAGATCTGGTTAAACAGATTTTGGGCCTCCAAGAAGGGTAGCAGGCGAAACCCCCAACCCCAGCTTTGGTTGTCATCGTCCGGCTGGCCCAGCGGGAAATACTTGAAGCTCTCGTGATGCATATGCAGAGCCAGCCCCAGCTGCTTGAGATTGTTCTTGCACTGGGTGTTCCGGGCCGACTCGCGGGCCGATTGGACG
>WVZU01000176.1:1752-1959 GCA_011772275.1 Planctomycetales bacterium
CGCTGGCGATACCTTGGGAGGTGACCTTCCGCCACGACCATCCTCCATCACCACGCATCACAACGGCCCGCCGCCAGCCCCCTAAGGGTTTTCCCGATCCGCAAGCCAGCCGGGGACAACTGCCTTTCCCCACATGCGTCCTTCTGCGGTTGGATATTCGATATTCTGCGGTTCACGGTGCTGCGACAGAAGATCTGCAGCGTGGCC
>WVZU01000064.1 GCA_011772275.1 Planctomycetales bacterium
TTTCGCCCCCGTCCGGTTGCCGCACCTTCCGTCGCTGGCCACGCGGTTTGAGCGAAATCCCGCTTAGCGACCGAACCCCAGGATGCAGATATCGTCGCTTTGCGGGTGGCCCTGCACAAAAGATTTGACGTCGGCCACCAGCGCTTGACCCGCAAACACCGGGTCGGGCTTCGTCCGGGCCACGACTTCCCGCACCCGCTGACTCCCGTACAGACGGCCTGCGGGATCCATGGCCTCGCTGATCCCATCGCTGTAGGCCACGATCGCACTGCCTTCGGCAAGTTGCACTTCGAACTGGGTATATTCCGTATCCTTTTCCACACCCAGGGGAAGGCAGACTTCGTCACCACCCAGCTCTTCCACAGCCTCCCCGGCCAACCGAGCCAGGGGCGGCATGTGCCCCGCGTTGACGATGCAGACCTTGTGTTTTTGGGGGTCCAGTACGAAGAGGACCAGCGTGACGAAGCGGTCGCCGACCAACTGTTGTCGCAAATGGCGGTTCAAGCGGCCGATCGCTTCGGCTGGCGTCTGGGTGGCCAAGAGGCAATAGCGGACGTCGCTGCAGAGCCGAGCCATCAGGAGGGCGGCCGAAATCCCTTTGCCGGACACGTCTCCCAGCGCCAGGCCCAGCCGCCCGTCCGGCAGCGGGATGTAGTCGTAATAATCTCCCGCCATTTGGTCCGCCGCTTTGTAATAGTCATAAAACTTGTACCCCGGCAGATCGGGACGTTGGCTGGGCAAAAAATGCAACTGGACATCGCGGGCCATTTCCAGTTCGCGCTTTTGGCGGTCCAGGGCCAGGATCGCTTCGTGCATTTGAGCCGCCTCCGCCGCTCGACCCGCCAAATTCCCCACACTGATCAGCATATCCAGGTCCTGCTGTTCGAAGGGGTGCTGAGGGTCGCTGGTTTCCACGTGAATCACACCCAGGGGTTTCTGTGAGGGACCGATCAGCGGCGCGCACATTACCGAGCGGAGGTCTTCTTCGAGCACCGATTCGTTGGCCTCCTGCAAGCGATCGTCATTGCGGGGATCACTGCTGAGAAACGCCGTGCTCTCCTGCATGACCCGCGCCACGATTTGGCCGCCCAGAGAGCTGATCGTATCCGACTCGCCACGTCGATGTTTGATCGCGATCGGCTGCAGGTTGACTTTGCCAGCGACGCTTTGCAAGATGTAACCCCGATCTGCCTGGGGAAAGATTTCAAACAGGCATTCCAGAATTTCTGGCAGGACCGTGTCCAGTTCCAGCGAACTGCCCAGGTTCTTGGTCAAGGCAATCACGGCACGAAGTTTGACCAGCGAACTGTCGCGACCGGTAAACGCGTCGTCCGTTTGGGGTTCCGTCGTTGCAACGACCTTCCCCTTCAGCTTAGCCACCGCCGAATCCATTACGGCCGTGTCGGAGACCGCCGCCATGGCCGGGACGGTCCGATCGCCATCGTTATCCAGCTCGAATCGCAAGATGATATCGTGGATGCCGATACAGTCCTGATCCTCGACCGGCGTCCGGTGGTCGACACGATGGTTATTGACCCGCGTCCCGTTGACACTTTGCAGGTCTTCGATGAAATAGCTGCCGGCATCCTTGATCAACCGCGCATGCTGGCGGGAGACGGTCCGAGCGGGCAGGGTGATATCGCAGAAGTCATCGCGGCCAAGCAGTGTTTCCTGCTGGGTGATGTCGAACTTCTGCCCCGCCCCCACACCACTGAGAATTCGCAATATTGCCATAGCACCCCTCATTCTACCGCCGGGCCGCCAGCCGGTCCACGACCGGCCCGCATCCCCCCGCTCCCCCTCCCCGCTGGCGGTGGTCTTGCCAAGCGGGCGTTAGACAACAAAATGGTCCCTGTGATGCTAGGCCTCAAATCCGAGACATCCGCACGCTGGCTGGCCCAGGTCGACCGGGACCTGGACGAGGTGCTGATCGACCACGCCCACTGTGAAAAAAAGGCTGCCGGCACGGCCTTGAACCTGATCTTCGCTTACGTGGAAGATGACCAGCTGTGCCGGGAGATGGAGCAGATTGTGGCGGAGGAACTGGAGCATTTCCGCCTGGTGCGGGAACTGCTCGAGCGGCGCAAGATTCCCTTTCGACGGCTGCGTCCCAGCAGCTACGGACGCAAGCTGAACGATTTGGTGAGGAAGATCGAGCCCGGCAGGGCGGTCGATCGGCTGCTGGTCGCCGGCCTGATCGAGGCCCGCTCGTGCCAGCGCTTCGCCGCCTTGCGCGACCACGTCCCAGACCCCGAACTGGCCAAGTTCTACGGTGATCTGTTCGCCGCCGAAGCCCGCCACCACGCCACCTACGTCAGGCTGGCCAAACGGTACGCGACCGAGACAGAAGTGGAACAGCGGCTGGAGTGGCTGGCCGAACGCGAAGCCGAAATTCTGTCCCAAGGCGATCCGGTCGCTAGGATGCACAGCTAAATGACCAACCGCAACCTGTCGGCATGCAAGCTGGAACCACCAGGCGGGGTCGGCGGGCACAAACCAAGCGATGTTCCGGCACGCAGGGGGGTGGCTGGACACAGGTTGACCCGAAACGCCGCGAGTGCCGGAACTGCGCGGCGCTGCTTCCGGAACACCGGGGGCGAACAGACCGAAATCTTGTCGCGCGGTTGTGCGGTTTTGCCGGCAGCTTGACGTTATTCGTAAGTCTTGCTAGATTCAGTGGTTAGTTTGCCTTGCTCTTATCAACCCAGCCATGGACGGATATATTAGTCAGGGTGGACGTTAAACTTCTCGCCATCGCACAGGTAGATTGCTGATTGAGGTGCGCTTGAGCCACGAAGAGGCAACATCGTAGAGGCTCACGTCGGCACACTCCAGACCGTAAGGAACAGGGGAAAAGGTCCTGCGCAAATGTTTGCGCCTGATTTGGGAGAGACAAGCCATGAACCGCCGTTTACGTCCCAGTGCCAAAGCCGGTTTCACCCTGGTGGAATTGCTGGTGGTAATTACGATCATTGGTATTTTGATCTCCATGTTGCTGCCGGCCGTGCAGGCGGCCCGCGAACAGGCTCGGATGACCGACTGTGCCAACAAGATCCGCCAGTTGGGGCTGGCCTGCACGATGTACGCCCAGAATAACAACGATTGGATCATGTATGGCATTACCACCACCGGCAGTCACAGCGGGCTGACAGCGCTGTTGCCGTACCTGGAAGCGAGGATTTTGTATGACCGGTACAATTACACACTGGCGTCGACCGCTCAGCCGGCCGGCGTGGTTGACAGCAAAGTACCGGTTTTCATCTGTCCCAGCGACAGCCAGAATACGACCTACACACCGACTGGCGGGGGCACTTTTTTTCGCTCGAACTACGCGCAGAATTTTGGCAGCACCATTGATGGCGCGAGCGATGGACCGTTTCGAGAAGACAACCTAGGCAGTTTCGCCTCGATGGAAAACGACGGTGTCACCAACACGGCTTTGTATTGCGAAGTCCTGTCTAAGAATGACTGCGGTTTGTGGGGCTTGGGTGCTGTCTGTGCCAACTCGTACAGCCACAATCTTCAGCCACAACAAAAAGACACCAGCAACCGAGTCGCGACCATCGTCGGGACGACCCCACCTACGGCGACGGCAGCCAGCAACCATCCTGGCGGGGTGAACGTCTGTTTTGGCGGGGCCTCAGTCCATTTTATTAACGACAACATCGAACTCGCCCGCTGGCAGGCGTATGGTACGGCCAACGGCGACGAACCGTATTTCCTGCAGTAGTCGTGCCAGGAAAACAGATTTTTATTCCTCGGTCGCCCGGTGCGGCCGAGGTTTTTTTTGCGCGGTCCGCCAAGGGGGTCGTCTGCCGAAGGGGTCGGGAGTCTTTTTCGCCGATCCGGCAGCGCCCAGCGATGCATCTT
>WVZU01000249.1 GCA_011772275.1 Planctomycetales bacterium
GCCGGGGTGATGATGCCCAGCACCCCAACGGGAAGGCCCGTTTACGGGCCTTCTGATCGTTGCGGCTTCAGCCCTGGCGATCACGCGTGGTGCTGTTTGTTGAGTGTTGTTCCGCCGCCAGTCATCCAGGGCTAAAGCCAGGCAGCGGGAAGCCCCGTAAACGGGGCTCGACGAATTTTTTATGCGACCTCGACCCCGTGCTAAAGCACGGGGCTATGAGGATGGAACCGAAAAGGCGTGGGATGCGACAACAACCAGTTGCTGCAATCGGCTAAGGTGTTACGATTTTTGAAGTGCAGAGTCAGCTTGCGTTTTTTCCCAATTCGTGGTGAACAGGAGGCAACAGCGCGGCCTGATGTAGCCGAATTCGTGAGAATTCGGATCGTCTAGGCATGAACCAAGGCAAGCGACTGAAGTCTCACGACTTCAGCTACCATTCAAGATGTCGGGCGTCATGCATCGATCGATGAAATCAATCTCTGACCCACTTGGACTTGTCGTTGTCTGTTTGGATTTGTCATCTCCCAGCAAAAAGGGAGAGTCATTTTTGAGTGGTTGCTGTGCGAGGCGGAACGAATGATGAGATGGGTTGTTTTGCTTGCGGAACTGATCTTGGCGGCCCACGCCCTGCTGGCTTGTCCGGCCGCCACGGCCCAGGATTGGGCTGTCAAGATGTTCAACAAGTTGGAACATGATTTTGGCGACGTGGCCAAGGGCACGGCGACCGAGTACCGATTTCAGATCAAGAACCTTTATCTGGAAGACATGCGGATCAAATCGGTGCGGGCCAGCTGTGGCTGCACGACGCCCAGCATTACCAAGGAACTGCTCAAGTCGGGCGAAACGTCCGAGCTGGTTGCCAGGTTCAACACGGACCGTTTCGAGGGCCAGCACGGGGCGACGCTGACCGTTCGCTTTGCCTCACCCTTCCCTGCCGAAGTCCGCGTGAAAGTCAAAGGCTATGTCCGCCGCGACGTGGTGATTCACCCGGGACGGATCGAATTCGGTTCGGTGGAATCGGAGGAGGGCGTGGAAAAACGCGTGCGCGTCTATTACGCCGGGCGGGATTCGTGGGAGTTGACGGACGTGCGCAGCAGGAACGAACATTTCGAAGTGGAATTGATTCCCCTGGCCCGCAGCGACGGGCGGGTAAATTACGAACTGCTGTTTCGCCTGAAGAAAAACGCGCCCGCCGGTTACATCACGGACCGCTTAACGCTGGTCACCAACGACGCCAATCGCAAATTCATCCCGCTGGTTGTCGAAGGAAACGTAATTGCACCCCTCACGGTCAGCCCCGTGTCGCTCCAGCTGGGTATTGTGCGGCCCGGCGAATCGGTGACCAAGCAGCTGGTCGTCCGCGGCAAGGCTCCCTTTTCGATCACCAAGGTGGATTGCTCGGCCGGCGCTGAATGCTTTCAGTTCCAGACGACCGAGGAACCAAGAACGTTGCACTTGATCCCGGTGACGTTCACGGCCAACAGCCAGATCGGAAAGTTCGTCGAACGGATCCAGATTGTGGTTGACGACGGCAGCCGCACTCTGCCCGACATTGTTGCGCACGTGGAAGTCCGCCAGTAGGCGCACGGCTTACCTGACCGCTACTTCCCGATGACGACGGCCAGAAAATTCTACCATTTGCCATTCTGCTCCGCTCAAATTGTTGACACCCATTTCTGCAGGTGTTAAATCTCCAAGGGCTGGTCATCACCAACACGCGTCAGCACCAACCGGTTGGCGTGGGTGAAGGCAGCACCTGACTTTTTCGTTCACCAGGCAAGAGGAGGGCAGCGGACAATGTGCGATCCACCGGGCAGCAAAGGATGAGGAGTCAGCGTGGACCGGCTCCTCAACCACCCCACGTACCACGGGGGTCCACTTTTCCTTGACTTTTCTGAGCAAACCACCATCGATCCGCTGGGGCGAGCCGGCGTCCCCAGCGGATTTTTTTTGGGTCAAGCCACGCGCCAAGCACCCCGGCTGCTCAAGCCCAGCCCCAGGCGGAAACGCCAGCCCGTAACGCCAGGCTGGCACTCAGCAGCCGGGGTGCTGACAACCACCGCCGCGCGCCAAGCACCCCGGCTGCTCAAGCCCGGCCCCAGGCGGAAACGCCATCCCTTCGCGCCAGGATGGCACTCAGCAGCCGGGGTGCTGATAACCACCGCCGCCCGCCAAGCACCCCGGCTGCTCAAGCCTCGCCCCCGGCGG
>WVZU01000097.1:0-4131 GCA_011772275.1 Planctomycetales bacterium
GGCCCCCACGGTCCAGGTCGGCTGATAAAAATCTTGCAACCAGATGCTTGCAAGCGAACCTCAATTCTCGTATTATGATGGGAAGTTTAGATAGCTTAAGTCGTTTACACATATAGGCCGCCGAGGGACAACTCAGGGAAGGCCAGTCCAGTTGCCGGAGGTTCTACGCCAGTGGATCGTATCATAGGCACGTCAAAATGGAGTGAGGAGGTTCGCGCCAAAATTGCGCAGNNCAAAATTGCGCAGATCGCCCGTTATACCTCCAGTGCCCTTATCACCGGTCCCAGCGGTACCGGTAAAGAATTGATTGCTCGTTCGATTCACGAGCAAAGTCCGCGAGCCGGGCGACCTTTCATACCGGTCGACTGCGCAGCCATTCCCGGCACACTCTTCGCCAGCCAACTGTTTGGTCACGTCAAAGGCGCTTTCACTGGTGCCAGTGCCGATTCGCTGGGTTGCTTCCGAGCCGCTGAAGGGGGCACGATCTTCCTGGACGAAGTAGGCGAACTGGAACTGGAGCTGCAAGCCAAGCTTTTGCGAGTGATTCAAGAGCGGCAGGTGACACCTGTAGGTAGTCACCGGCCGATTCCCATCGACGTTCGCATTGTCGCCGCCACCAACCGTAATCTGGAACAGGAAGTTGCCGCCGGCCGTTTCCGCCTGGACCTCTTCTATCGGCTGGATGTGCTGTCAGTCATCTCCGATGCGCTGAAGGATCGCCCGGAAGATATCGAACCGCTGGCCAGCTTCTTTCTGGAAAAGACCTGCCGGGAATTTGAGATACCCCTCAAGCAGATCGCTCCGGCCGCCGTACGCATGATGCAGGTCTACGATTGGCCAGGCAATGTTCGCCAGTTGCAGAACATTGTCGAACGGGCGATCGTGATGAGCGAAACGCTGGAAATCGGGCCGGAATTCATCCCGCGGATGGATGACACGGCGTTACCCGATCCGGCGCTGGTCGGCGAAGGGGATCGGAGCACGCCGTCGGGCTGGCGAAGCATGGCCGAGAACGAGCGGGACCATATCCGCCGCACACTGGAGTTTACTGGTTACAACCAGAGCGCCGCGGCCCGCTTGCTGGAGATTGACTACCGCCTGCTGATGCGGCGGATCAAGAAATACAATCTCAAGCCGACCATGGACAAGGGACCCGCCGACTCCCCCGCCTCGGCCAAGTAGTCCTTGCCGCGGCAGCCTGGCCCCCTTGTTGCCAGCGGCCTACCTGCGGATCGTCTTTTTGCGGGCCCCCTTTCTGCGAGGTTCCTTCTTGCGAGCTTCCTTTCTGCCAGCTACCGTTGCGAAAGTCGCCAGGACGGTTGGCTGAGCGGTCGATGGCGAAACGGTTGGCCAACGGTCTGGGAATGGCCCCAACCCTGATCGCGTTTGGTGAGGTGAAAAGTCGAGCGTTGACAGTTGACAAACGACTCGGCAGGCCCGTCGTCCGTTACGGTGCGGCCGGCGAATCGAGCCCCCGGCTGGTGAGCCGTTGGTAGAGAAAAGAGACGCCCAGCAGCGAGATGCCCAGGGCAAACGTGGCCAGCACCCGTGCCAGCTGGTCCAGCTGAGCCAGGTCGATGAGGAACACCTTGGCCAGAATTGGCAGAAAGGCCAACAGCCCCAGCAAGCGATAAAAACGGCTCTTCAACACAAAGCCCATCACCACCATCGCCGCCGCGTACGACGCCCAGACGACTGAATACGTCGCCAGCTCGGCCATCTGCATGTTGGCAAACGGTCGAACCGGGCGCGCCTTGGCCAGCTGGTACCAAGTCAGGATCTCCATGTTGATGGCGATAAACAACACCACGTGACCTGCGATGCCGACCAGATACTCGGCCAGGATCTCCAGCGTCCGGGGCCCATCGCCCGGGCGACCGTCCGCGGGGCTGCTGTTGAGCGACTTGCCCATGCCAAACTTGCGATACCCCCAGCTGACGAGGAACAGCGCGACGGCCAGGAGGGCCAACGAAGCAAAACGGTCGTTGGCCAGCAACCGAAACGGTTCTTGATAGGAATCGGCGTGCACCGCCGCCCGGATCAGGACCATCGCCGCGACGATCGTTCCGGCGTACCAGCGGGCTGCGGCCCGCTGCCAGTAAAGCCCGGCCAGCCAGATCAGCGACATGTCCAGTGTCCACAACACCAGGGTCAGCCGGCCGGACCACTGGCAGGCGGTGGCGGTCAGCAGCAGCAGGTTGCCGATGCCCAGGGCTGCCCCCGCCGCGGCCAGCTCCCCCGCATTTGGCCGAGTCAAAAACGAGGCGGCGCTGGAGAGATACCGTCCACGTCGAGGTATCCACCAGGCCATCGTGCCGCTGCAGATCATGATCAGCCCCGTGGAGGCAAACAGCATGGCGCGAAAATCGACCGTCAGCCCGCGAAATTCGGCCGGCACGTCGTGCAAGTCGAACCCCAGGTGCCGGATGGCCGCCAGCACAAACACGACCCCTGCCGAAAAAATCATCTGCCGGTCGCCAAAGAACGTGCCAATCGCCATGAACGCCAGCCCTTCCAGTGCCCAGGCGGTGGCCAGGTACGAGAAGTTGTCCAGTTGCAGCGGAGCGGAGAGGGTCAAGAAGACCACCGCCAGGGCCAGGTGCGTTCGCGGCATGCGATCTTCGTTGCTGACCCGCGCTCGCGTCAAACCGAACAGGCCAGCGTGCAGCAGCGCTAGTCCCCAGCTCAACAGCCCCAGCTGCTGCGTCTCCCAATTGTGAAACAAGTGCCACGACAGGCCCATGAAACCCATCGAACTACCCACCAGGGCGGCCAGGTCGTCGGGCTGGCTGGGCCGACGCCAGACGACCGGTGGCAGAGTGACTCCTGCCCAGAAAATCAGCGTGTGCAAGACCGCCAGCCATTCCAGGTGCCAGGCATGGATGTGGGTTGCGTTGGCCAGGTGCAAGGCAAACATGATTGCCGTTGCGACCACCGCCAACGGTTTCAGGAAGTTCCACTCCCGCACCACCGCGCACGCGATCAAGGCGACGTTCAAAAAAGCCAGATAGGCAAACAGGATGATGTAATCATCCCTCCCGCCGGAAGTGAGGATGGGATTCAAATAACCGCCTAGCGCGCCGACCAGCGCGATGGCCAGGCCGCGGGTACGGACGGCCAGCCCAATGGCCACGATCGTGATCAACGAACATTCGATAAAGGTCGCTTCGTGCTTCCACGTGCCGAAAAACTTTTCATAGGCATCAAAGGTCCTCAGCGCCGCCAGGGCCGTACCGTACCAGGCAAAGATGCCCAGCCCGGCCAGGACCTGTCCCAGGAGGGGGAGGCCGCGTCGATAGAACGGATACCCGGCGGCCAGCAGCAGCCAGCTGGCCAGGTGCAGTGCCGCAACCTTTACCCAGTCCGGGGTGGAAAAATAGCGCCAGGCCCAGGGGATGAAAAAGCCGATGGCGATGAGCATCGTGAGCCCGCCGGCCCATGTCAGCCATCGGCCCCCCACCAGTTGTTCGAAGGCACCCATGTCGCGCAGCGGCGAGCTGGCTGCCGCAGGGGGTGAGGCCGGTGCGGACCCGGAAAAGTGGGTGGTCACGGCAGGCAGCAGCCCTGCCGCCGGCGGACCACTGTCCGGCTCCGCCCCGGCAATTTCGCGGCCCCCTGCAACGGACGCTGGGCCGTCTTCCACCAAGACCGCCTCGATCGGCTCCTCCGGACCAGCGCCCAGGTGCGAAGCCACCGCCGGCAGCGGCGGCCCTTCGCCAGATACTTCCTGGGACCCCGCCGACGGCTCCAACCGCTCCAGCCGCCCCTCGATCGCGCCGATCCGCTCGAAAATTCGCGCCACGTCCTCCCGCAGCTGCTCAAACCTGTCCGCCTCGGGTCCCTGAGCCATCGGATCCGCTCCCTGTCTGCTAACACGCGGAGCTTTTCCGCGCGGTCATGACGCGTCGTAACCAGTTACCCCCGAAAAAAGGAGGATTGTCTTACACCAGATCCGTATCCGCGGTTGCCCGGCGGTTGAACGGAAAATGATCCAACAGCCAAGCGACCGGGTTGGTGGTACAGCAGCTGCAGCCGCGCGGAAGGAGCGATTGTCGCGCGGGCCTCCCGGCGATGCTCCGTTCGGCCATCGACTGACAGCAACTGCCCCAGGCGGCCTTCTGGTGGACGTCA
>WVZU01000097.1:4199-4396 GCA_011772275.1 Planctomycetales bacterium
GGCGGGGGAACCGAAAAGTCTCACCAACCCAGCAGCCGCCCAGGACGGCCGCCCGGATCGGTGCGCGGATGCGAATCCGTTTGCTCGGCCGGAACCACACAAGGCGTGGGCACGCCCAGCCGTCCTGCAAGCGTCCGCGCCAGAAAACAACCTTCTGCTAGGGAGGATACCCACGCCCCTTTTAGTGGCACCTCAGG
>WVZU01000218.1:0-368 GCA_011772275.1 Planctomycetales bacterium
TCGCCCGATGTCGACCAGTGGCATCTGCTGGTCGACGCGCTGGCCACGCCGCTGCTGTGGGGGGCCGAGGGCGAGCCGATCGAGGGCTTTGCGGTCGGCGGCTGGCCGGCGGCGATCGGCGACGATTATTTCCACGACGTTCCGCCGCGGGGGGACGAGCGGCAATTGCAGGCCGCGCGGGCGCGGCTGCAACAGCTGTTGCAGTCGCCGGGGGATGCCGGCGGCGCGGGTTGAGCGGGCGAGCGGCCGGATCGTGGCAGCGGATGCGGTTGCGGTGGGGAATCGATTTGCCCGGGGCATCCCGGACCTGGGGCTGGCGCCCCAGGCTGGCGCATGGCGCCGCGTTGCGGCTCGTTTTTTTATTGGAC
>WVZU01000218.1:391-3301 GCA_011772275.1 Planctomycetales bacterium
CGCCGCTTTGCGGCTCGTTTTTCTAATCGGACCGCGGTTCCTGGGGCTGGCGCCCCAGGCTGATGCATGGCGCCGCTTCGCGGCTCGGGATTGGGTGACGGTGCGCGTCCTGGGGCTGGCGCCCCAGGCTGGCGCATGGCGCCGCTTTGCGGCTCTTTTTTCTAATCGGATCGCGGTTCCTGGGGCTGGCGCCCCAGGCTGGCGCATGGCGCCGCTTCGCGGCTCGTTTTTTTGGTTCTTCCGCAGAATCTATGGGTGGATTGCTGCCACCCAAGGGTGGCCACCGCGACAGTCCGTCCGCCTGGGGAAGAAGCATGAGCAGCGGGGAGGATGGAGATAAGCGGGTCGTTAAGGGGTATTCGGTTAAGAGTGTTCGGTTAAGAGTGGGGGTTAAGAGTACATTTCATCGCAGTCTTAACCGCCACCCTTAACCGGATACGCTTAACCGAACCGCTTAACCGCTCTCCCGGGCCAAACCATATCGCTGAGTGAAAAAATGTTACCCATGGCTGGCAGCTATCGCGATCAATTCCCTTCTTGAAGGAACCTTTCCCTTTTCGATGTCAGTCGCCGTTTACCCACAGATTCCTCTGAAGACCCCCTTAAAAATGCGTCGGCTGGCGGCGGAGGAACTGGCCGCGGCCCAGGGTGCCCACAAACTGGCCGTCGCGGGCCTGGACCTGGCCGCGGACGGTCACCACGCTGGGACGGCCTGAGATCTGCCAGCCTTCGAACGCGCTGTAGTCGACGTTCATCTGCTGAGTGGCGGCCGAGATCTTCCCGCGATAGTCCGGATCGTAGACGACCAGGTCCGCGTCGCTGCCCAACTGGATGGTGCCCTTGCGGGGGTAGAGCCCAAAGATCTTGGCCGCCTGTGTGCTGGCCGCGTCGACCAGCGTGTTCAAGTCGATCCGATTCTGCTCGACTCCGTAGGTATACAGCAGGTTCACGCGATCTTCCACCGAAGGGATCCCGTTGGGGATTAACGTAAAGTCGTCCCGGCCCATCTCCTTCTGGCCTTGGAAATCGAACGGGGCGTGATCGGTGGCCACGGTGCTGATCAGCCGCCAGCGCAAGGCGTCCCACAAAATCGGCTGGTGACGGGCCTCGCGCAGGGGGGGCGACATCACGTATTTGGCACCCTCGAAGTCGGGTTTTTCCGCATAGGTCCTGTCCAGCACCAGGTGCGGCGCCACGGTTTCGATCCACACGGGCACCCCGCGGTACCTGGCCGCCAAGGCGGCCTGCACCGCCTCGTCGCACGAGGTGTGCACGATATAGACGTGGGCACCCGTCAGTTCAGCGAAGGACATCAGGTGGTGGACCCCTTCGGCTTCCACCCGCGGCGGCCGGGACGGCTGGTGATATTCCGGACCCGTCTGGCCCGCGGCCAGCAGCTGGGCCTGCAGCTGGGCCACCAGGGTCTCGTTTTCGCAATGCGCGGTGACGATCACTCCCAGCTGCCGGGCCAGCTGCAGGGTCTGGAACAGTTCGGTATCGTCGATCCCCAACGCGCCCTGGTAGGCCAGGAAGATCTTGAAAGACGCCGTGCCGTCGGCCACGATCTGTCGCAACTGAACTTCGGTTTGGGAGTCAAACCGGGTGACGCCCATGTGGAACGAGTAATCGCAGGCGGCCCGGCCTTCGGCTTTGGACTTCCACAGCTGGTAAGCCTCCAGGGGGTCGTCGCCGCGGCTGGGGCAACACATTTCGATCAGCGTCGTCGTGCCGCCCACCAGGGCCGCCTTGCTGGCCGTCTCGTAGTCGTCCTTGGCATACGTCCCCATGAAGGGCAAATAGATGTGCACGTGCGGGTCGATAAAGCCGGGGAAGACCAGCTTGCCGCCGGCGTCAATCGTTTCCACGTCGCCGGCGACGGACAGGTTCGAGCCGATGGCGGTGATCTGCTGGTCTTCGCAATAAATATCGGCCACGTAGTCGTCGGTCGAGGTGACGATTCGGCCGTTGGTGATCAGCAGCGCCATGGTGCGGCCATTCCAAGTTGACAGGCAGGTGCAAAACAGCCTTCGCAGCTAAGATTTTAGCAATGCCTTCTGCGAAAGTACACGCAAATCGTCACCAGCATGGGCCGCTCTGTAATTGGTCCATGGAACAAACCCAGCGGGGCTGGTATAATCCTGAAGTCCATTTAAGTGAAGGATCGCGCTACCGTGCGATGGTTCGCGAATATTCCTGCTTAAGTACAACGCCCACCGATGCGGTAAGCCGTCTTGGCTTGTAACGATCCGCTGCTTCCGTTCCCCCTGTGATCCGTTTCTCCAGTTATCCCCACGAGGCTGTCTGATGAATGATGGTTGGCAAGTAGGTCCGATGATCATGGCATGGTCGATGCTGTTTTTGTGCGCGGTGAGCGGCGCCGTGGGCGACGAAGGATTCAAGCCGATCTTCAACGGCCAGGACCTGACGGGGTGGAGCGCCAATGAGCAGTTCTGGCGGGTCGAGGACGGTGCCCTCACGGGGCAAACGACCAAGGAGAACCCCACGAAGGGCAATACGTTTGCCATCTGGACGCAGGGCGAAGTGGACGACTTCGAATTAAAGTTGAAATACCGCATCGAAGATTTTAATTCCGGAATTCAATACCGGTCCACAGATTACGGTAACCATGTTGTCGGCGGCTACCAGGCCGACATCGAGGCGGGGGATGTCTGGAGCGGTGCTCATTATCACGAACGGGGCCGCGGCGTCCTCGCTCGCCGTGGCCAAAAGACCGAAATCGGCGCCGACGGGAAACCGAAACTGATTGAGCAGCTGGGTGACGGCGGCCAACTGCAACAGCACATTAAAAAGAACGACTGGAACGATTACCACATCATCGCTCGGGGTAACCGTTTCCTTCACAAGATTAATGGCGTCGTGATGTCGGACGTGACGGACAACGACCCGAAA
>WVZU01000283.1:0-1980 GCA_011772275.1 Planctomycetales bacterium
GCATCATCACCCCGGCATAAATGCCGGGGCTAATACAAACCGCGGTGCCCTTCCGTCTCCTGCAATGCGGTAACATGTTGCTGATTTCTTATGTCAAACACCCACGAAATTCCCCAGCTGTTCGAATACCCCGCGGTGATCACGCTGCCCGTTCAATGGGGCGACCAGGATGCTTTTGGTCACGTGAACAACACGGTGCCGATCCGGTGGTTCGAGTCATCTCGGATTCACTACCTGCAGCAAACCGGCTGGCCGACGCTGAAGATCGAGGAAAACCTGGGGCCGATCCTGGTGGCGATCCACTGCAACTATCGCTTGCAACTGGAGTTTCCCGACACGGTGCACATCGGGGCCCGCGTGGCCCGAGTGGGTAACAGCAGCGTGACGGTCCAGCACCTGGTATACAGTCAAAAACACCAGGACACTGCGGCAGAGGGCAAGTCGGTGATTGTGTTTTTTGACTACGGCCGGCAGAAACCGGTTCGCGTCCCGGAAGACATCCGCTCGGCCATCGAACGGATGGAAGGCAAAACGTAAGCGGTTCGGCTGGGGATATCGGCGCGCTGTTCGGCCGGACCGGGCCAGATCGGAAGGTGCCTTCCCGACCCAGCCTAACCGCGGCGGGCGGCGTCGATTTTGCGCGTCAGCCACTGTTGGAACGAGCGATAGAGGTGACCGCCGATTGACGTGTGGCGATCGGTCAGCTGCACGATCGCTCGTTGCCCGGAAAAGAGCTGCACACCCTGCTCTGTCCCCAGCGTCACCGTTCCTTTGAACCGCGGAGCGAACAGTTCCACTGTGTCGCCGTGCGTGTCGTCTTCAGTCGCCGGCTCTTTGTGCTGCACCACCAGCGGCCCGCCGTGGGTGGCGCACAGCGACACATGGGGTGGCTGCCGTGTGGCGCGAGGTTCCAGGCTGGTCAGCGGTGCCAGGATTGTGTCGTTGCCGGGCACGCGAATGCGTACCGCTTTGCCGACTGCCGCCTGAAACAGATCGACGTCCTCCTGAGCCACCGAAAGTCGTACTTCTTTTTGCTGGCCGTTGCCGATCGAAAGGATCTCGTCCCCCTGCTGTAAATACGTACCCAGCAGCCGATCCAGTTGTCGACGGACAACGGTGCCCGCCGCAGGTGCTCGGATGGTCAACTGCCGCACCTGGGCCTCGCGTTCGGCCTTCTGCTGCCGCAGGCTCTTGATTTTTTTTCGCGTCGACTGGTAGGCGGCCAATTCATGGCGGTTCTGGTGCACAAAGCTTTGGAGACGCGCCTTTTCGATCGCCAGGTCCAAATCGGCCACCGCGATTTGCAGGTCTTTGTTTTCCAGCGATACCAAGATGTCGCCCGCCGCCACGTGCTGGCCGTCCTGGACGTGCACTTTTCGCACAAATCCGTCGCTGGCCGCCCGCAAAACGGTCAGCGGCGCGTATTCCACATACGCCGGTGCGCGACAGGCAAACGGCCAGGGGCACAGGCTCAGCAGCCCGACCAGGGACGCGGTCAGGGCCAGCGTGGTTATGGCCAGGCGGCCACGTTGCCCCCAGCGAAGGTTGTCGCCCTGAAACACGAACAGAAAAAAGCGGCCTGCCGGTACGGCCACCCAGGCGACCACGCCCAGCACCGCCAGTACGATCCCCGCGCCCTGAAACAACGCGGCCGCCGTGACGATCAGTACCGTGCAGATAAATATTCGCCAGCCCAGGGAAGCGACAGCGTACACCTTGATCAACCTGGCAGACCGCTTGGGCCAGGGAGGCAGGAGGCTGGGAAGTCCCATCAACCACCGTCGAGCGGCATTTCGCAAATACTGCTGGCCGCTGGCATAAAGATTGGGGATCTCCATCGCGTCGGACAGCATGTAATAGCCGTCAAATCGCATGAGCGGATTGGCGTTAAACAAAATCGTGGTCACGCTGGCCATCAGCACGAAATTGGCGCACAGCTGGTTGAAGGGTCCCGCTTCCGTCAGGCTCCAGCCAATCGCC
>WVZU01000283.1:2036-9245 GCA_011772275.1 Planctomycetales bacterium
GATATAGGCGATCGGCAGCAGCAGCAACAGCACCACCCCGGCCTCGCGGACATAGCCCCCAAATCGGCGGCATGCCAGCCCGTGCCCCAGTTCGTGGACGACTTTTAACAACAGCCAACATCCCACAATTCCCAGGTAGCCCGTGGGTGAAAAAATTCCCTGTGCCGACGTGGTGAAGCGCGCCGCATCGCTGGCCAGCAACCAAACAGCCCACAGCATGAGGACCAGCCAGATCAGGAACACGGCCGGCGAAAATAGCCAGTGGGTCCAGGGATAGATGGCCGCCAACAGTCGCTCAGGACAAAACAAGGGGATGCGGATGAAGATCGGATTGATCCACTGTATTTTTTGTCGCGCTGCGGATTTGCCGGCGGCTGCGAGCAAACGGTCTGCCTGGCGGGAACGATCCGTGTGCGCCAGGTCCATGTCAATCAGCCATTGGCACAAGCTGGCGGCGTCCTGTTCGCTGAGGGCGTTGTCCGGGCGAGCCGTGGCGGTCAGCGCGGTCGCTTCGCGGACCGTACGTCTGCCGTCCAGCAGCGCTACAAAGTGGTACTCGGCCATCCCCAGCCGATAATATTTGGAGTTCACCGCGTCTTCGATCGTATACCCCGGCCGGCCCTTCACCCTTTGCGGGATAAAGGCCAGGTCGCGGCGGAGCTGCAGCACGGTGTTGCCGAAGTCTCGTACCCGGAAGTCATCGCGGAGTTGCTTGTCGCCATCCTTGCTCATCTCACCAACCCAACCTGAACTGGACTGCATTCCACGCTCGATGAAATAGAATCCATCCCCAGGCGCGCCGGTCGGCGATGATCCTCGCCTCGCCGTGCATGCCGGGCCGCAGCAGCCCCTCCCCGTCCTGCAGCTGGACTTCCCCCACAAACACGCTCTCCCCGTCCCGAATCTCACTGCGGGGGTGGATGCGGTTGATCGTTCCGGACCAGGTGTGGCCGGGATAGGCGGCGATCTTTGTTTGCACTTCCAGATTGTTGCGGACGTGGGCAATCTCGCTTTCCGGGATGGCGACTTCCACGATCATGTTGTTCAGCGGCGCGATTTCAAACATGGTTTGTCCCACCTGCAGCGGAGCGCCCTCGACCCGTTCCAGGTCACCGCTGACCACTATTCCCGAAGTGGGACTTTCAATTTGCAATTGCGAACTGCGGTGGCGCAGCAAGCCAATCTTCAATTCGAGGCTCTGCATTTCCAGCCGAGCGATCTGTGCGTCGTGGGTCTTTCTGGCAGCCAGGGCGGCGTCGCGTTGCTTGCTGGCCTGCTTCAGATCCGCCTCCAGACCGGCCAGTTGCATCCGCAGTTCGAGTCCATCCAGCAGGGCCAGCGGCGTGCCCTTGTCCACCAGGTCACCCGGCTTGACCAGCGTTTTTTGCAGCGTGCTTTCGAACGGGGCAGCGACAAAACGTCGCAAAACCGGCTCGATCGTCGCATCGCATTTCAGCTGGTAACGCAGCGGCAGGCACATGAACCCCGCCAGAACCACGGCGGTGATCAGACTGACCTTGAGCCATCTTGAGCGGAGATGTCCGTAGAGCGACCGCGTCAGGCGCTTCCCGACCCCGCACCGCGCTTCGTCCATCAGAGCCAGACTGGAGGCGACGGTTGGGGAAGCGGCACGCAGGAGGGCCTCCAGCGGGGTGCCGGCGGACCGCGGAGCGTCGTTAAGCAGCAGCCAGGCACCCACCAGCCGACCGTCGACCGTTCGCAGCGGCGCACTGATCACGCAGCTGCAGTCGGCCTCGTTGCCAAGGTCTTGATGAGCCAACGCGGGGTGGGCAGGGTCCCTACCGTCTGCCGGCCAGACGGTGACTTCGTTTCGCAGGATCGCCTCGTCCAAAGCCGCTTCGACCCGTGCCACGTACGCGGACCGCTTGTCGAACTTCGAGATGCCCGACAAGGCCTGCAGTTGGCAAGGCTGTTGTTCCCCCTGGACCAATCCGACGGCGACCCGCTGGCATTCAAGATAGTTCTGCAACTGGTTGGCGGCAATCAAGGCGGCATGCGGCAGGGATTTTGCCTGTTCGATGTTTGCGACCAGCTCGATCAAGGCCGCCAGGTCGCCAAGCTCCCAGTCCAGGGACCTGTACCCGCAGCGCAGCAGCCACATCGTCAGGTGCGCGGCCACGTTCTGCATCAGCAGCACCACGGCGTGGCCTGGCTTTTTGGCCGTGCGAAAAGCCGCACAGAGCACTTCCGGTCTTTCGCCCGGCACCGCCACCGGAACGGCAATCACGGTCATCGGCAGTGCGCCTTCGATAAGGTGATGCTGCAGCCGGCATGTTGCGGCCGCCTGGTCGCACCATGTCTGCCAATGGTCTGGGCTCAAGCCAAACGTGGTATTCAGCTCCTGGAGAGCCTCCGTTTCAAAAGGCCGCCAACCCCCCCGCTCGATACGCTCAAAATAAACCGTTCCCAGCACATTGGTACAGTCGGCAATAATCCGAGTCGCCTCGGCAATGGCCGACGCTTTGTCCGGCGCCTTTAGCGCCAGATCAAGCAGCACGCCCTGCAGCTCGCTCAGCGATACCGAACCCGAGGCGGGCGAGGTGGGGGCGGCAGATGGGACGGTGGCAACCTCTTTTTTGGTCGGCGCCCGATTGCTTTGGGAACGGTCCGAGGACTCCATCTACATGCTCCTCCGACCATCGTGGCTCGATGGTGCTGGTCTATTTGCGCAACCGCAGGCGGCAGCGATCACCGCTGCGCAAGCTGCCCTGGGGATTGTCCAGCCGGACCTTCACCGAAACCGTTCCGCTTTCGGCATCCGTCAGCGGCGAAATAAATTCCACGCTGCCGTCGACGCGTTGCTGGCTTTCCTCGAATTCCACCATGACAGAATCACCGACGTTCAGCCGCGCCGCGCCGCTCCAGGGAACCGCAAACTCGGCCAGCAGCGGGTCCAGCTGGACCAGCACCAGTAATTGAGGGTCGTGGGGAGCCACCAATTCGCCTTCATGCTTCAGCAAGGTGGTCACCACTCCGTCGATTGGCGCGCGAACGCTGCGCCGCTCGATCTGAGCCATGATCTTGTCGTATTCCAGCCGCTTCAGCACCAACTGCTCTTGGGCAGACAGCACATTGCCCGCCGCAATGTCGTGATCTGCCAACGCACGCTGTAACTCCTCCGGCATGGCATGGTCGTCGCGGTGCAGCCGCTGGATCAACTCCAGCCTGCGAGCCCGCAGGGCCAATTCGGCCTCCGCCGCCTTCAAGCGGCCTTCCAGTTCCATGCTTTTCCTCGCGATCGCCAGCAGGGCCATGTGCACGTCGCAGTCCAGTTTGGCCAGCAGATCCCCCTTGACCACCCAGGCGCCTTCTTTGACCAATAGCTGTTCCACAATGCCCGGTTCCGGCGCGCCAATATGAAGCGCGCGGTAAGGCGCTGTGAACCCGTCAATTCCCTCGGTCAAGCTCTCGACGGGCTCCGCCGCTAACCGAACAGCACAGAAGAACAAGATCGTAAAAAGGACGGCAGACGCCCATGCCGAGCGGAAGGTGGGCAAAACAACCAGACTCATCAAACCAGGCTCCCGATGGTTTTCGTGGATCGAAGGGGGTCGCTACGATCGGCCGCACCACAGGACAATGCCCCATGGGACGATGCCCCGTGGCCATCACCGGAATGGCTCAGGACCCTCAAGTGTAGGTTGCGAAAAAGAATCGCGAGGAAATCCCTTCCGCTGGCTCAAAAATCGCCCCAGCCACCAGAAGCGCCATCTCCCGCTCAGTCGGAAAATCCGTTAGGCCCTATCAAGGGGATCCCCGCGGCGCGGATGGATGGTTTGGGGGAAAAGCGTTTTACAGCCGGCCCAAACAGACGGTCCGATCGTGGGGATGCCGGCCTGGCCAAAGCGCAAAAAAAGGCCTCTGATGCGCCAAACCATTTGGCTCGCCGGATGGCCAGGGGCAAGGCAACCATCCCGCCAACAAACACCAGAGGCCTACGGGCCAGTCAATTAAAATCTCCGATGCTCCCATACCGTGCAGACCCTGTGCCAGTCGCAAGGCACATCCGGCATCAGGGAATTCCCCATGCAGCGAATTTGCAATCGGGACAAGCATTTAGAACAAAAAAAATCTCGAAGTTCTTTTGTGGATTGGACTTAGCGGCTCAAAATGAGCCACGCCAATTCGCCTCACTTGGTCAAATCCGGTGCATCAGCATTGCACAATTTCCCGTTTGGCAGATCGCCAGATGTCCTTGCTCTCCAATTGTCTCGATTTGGTACACTCACCGAAGGGAGTTGCCGAAAACCATGTTTTCACCGCTTGCGTAGCCCCTCTTAGGGGCCGGCTTGACCGTCGAGCTGAACAAGGGGTCTATTTTGTCGCAACCTGCCCCCGTTTGAAGGCCAGCCGATCTGACCCAATCCATTTATGCCTCACAACCCGGTAACCATTGGACGTCTTCAATGCGGCCGGGGCCGGCCGCTGACGGTGATCGCCGGTCCCTGTGTGATTGAAACCGAGGCGCTGACGCTGCAAATCGCAGGAGAACTGGCACAGTTGGCTGGCCGCCTGCCCTTGCAACTGGTGTTCAAGGCGTCGTTTGACAAGGCGAATCGGACCAGCGTCGACTCGTATCGGGGGCCGGGGATCGAGCGGGGCTTGGAGGTTCTGGAAAAAGTCCGCCGCCAGTTCGATCTGCCGGTCACGACCGATATTCACGATCCCTCCCAGGCGGAACCGGCTGCGGCGGTTTGTGACATGTTACAAATCCCGGCTTTCCTCTGCCGGCAAACGGACCTCCTGCTGGCCGCTGCCGGTACAGGCAAGGCGGTGAACGTCAAGAAGGGTCAGTTCATGGCGCCGGGGGACATGCGGTATGTTGTCGATAAGCTGTCCGCTGGCGGATGTCGGGACATCTTGTTGTGCGAGCGGGGGACGTTTTTTGGTTACGGGCGGCTCACCACAGATATCAAGGCCCTGGTACAGATGCGGGATCTGGGTGTTCCCGTGATCTTTGACGCCACGCACAGTGTCCAGGAGCCAGGAGGGATGGATGGCACGACAGGGGGTAATCGAGCGTGGGTGGAACCGTTGGCGCGAGCTGCTGTGGCGGTTGGCGTTGACGGCTTGTTCTTTGAAACGCATCCGCGACCTGACCAGTCACCCAGCGACGGGCCCAACATGGTGCCGTTGGACGAATTCGAATCGCTGCTGGCCCGCATCTGTCAGTTGCGCCAGGCCGTCGATCGGTTGGAAACTTAGCCGCGGCCAGGGGTGAGACGCCCTCGGCAAACCACCAGGAAGGGAACACAAGATTTGTCACGCCCACCCACGAGTTTTACACGATTTTCGGGCAGTCTTCGCGTGAGGCCGACCGACCCGACCCTGGCCCCCGCCCCGCTCATGCCCCTGCTTTCTGCAGCGGCCCTCGCCCCTTACCTGGCGGCCCTGCTGCTGGCGCTGGCGGTGCTGGCCGGCTGCGAACGGAAGGCCGTCGTCCCGCGCCCCGCCGTCACGTCGGACCGCCGGCAAGCCGGCGATGAGGTCTTTCGGTTTGCCGTGGAAAACTTGAACCGGCTGGCAGAATTCGATCCGCAGGAGATCCTGGCACAAGTCCTCACGCGGCTGAATCAGTGGGCCCGTGTCGACAAGACCCAGGTGGCGATGCCGGTCGACCCGCTGATCGCGACCTTGCCCAGGGCCGTCCACCAGAATCTGCTGAACGATCTGGCGTCACGGAAATACACCATGTCCGATGCCTACTATTTGCGGGAAGCGGTCTTTTTGCGCGACATTGCCCGGCACGTATGCAGCGGCGTCTTTGAACCACTGGAAAAGGCGCAAAAGCTGTTCGCCTGGACGGCCAACAACATCGATCTTATCCAGACCGCCGACCCGCAACAAGAACCGATTGCTCAGATGCCATGGCTGACCGTGTTGAGCGGCGTGGGTCGGCCGCTGGACCGAGCCTGGGTGTTTGCGCGGCTGGCTCGACAACAGAAACTGGACGTTGTCCTGCTGGCCGTCCCCCTGGCCGACAGCCCGGCCTTGCAGCAACTGTGGTGCACGGCTCTTTTGCATGACGGCCAGCTGTACCTGTTTGACCCAAATTACGGACTGCCCCTCTATGGACCGCTTGGCAAACGCGTCGCCACCCTGCGGGAAGTGCAGGAGAATCCGGAACTGCTGCGACAGTTCGATCTTCCCGGGCAGCCCTACCCGATTGAGGCCGATCAAGTCCGACAGGTGGAGGTTTTTGTTGTTGCCGAGCGTCAATGTTTGTCTCAGCGGATGAAAAAAATCGAAGCTCGGCTGGGAGCCCAATTGCAGGTTGTGCTGACCTATCGACCGTCGGCAGTTGCCACCGTGGTCGACGCCATGCCGCGCGTGGGACGCACAAGGATCTGGACCTGGCCGTATCAGGCCGAAGAGATGGTTTACAGACCCGGTACCCCTAGCAATGAAGCGTTGCAGAGCCGGCTGTCGATCTTTGCCAAGCGGCAAGCCGGATCGGTGAATCCGCTGTGGAGCGGCCGGATCCGGCAACTGCAGGGACGCTATGCCTCCACCGGTCAGGTGGCCGAAGCGGTGGAAGAAGATCGCGCGCGCGACCTGGGGCTGGGAGATCGCGGAGCGAAATCGCTGTACCTGGAATCGCGGACCATGTTCAGCGATGCCGTCGGCCAGGAAATCCCTGCTCAGCTGCAAGAGAAATTCGAAAAGCTGCAGCGCCGCGCAAACCAGATGCGTCGTCAGGCGACCTACTGGCTGGGTGTGCTCAGCCTGGACGAAAATAAATACGAACTCGCCCAGTTCTACTTCAAAGAAATACTGGCGCATTGGCCCAACAGTGACCTGGCAGACCCGGCCCGCTTCGGTTTAGCCCGCGCCCACCAAGAACTGGGAAACCAATCAAAGGCAATCGAAACCTACCGCAGCATCCAAGGTAGTCTCGCCCCGGGTAGCAAGATCCGCGCAAAGATCATGGCGGAAGCGGCGACAACCGACCCACTGGCCGAAGAACCCCAGGCCGACGGACCCCAGCCAGAAGACCCACAGGCCGAGGAACCCCAGCCCGATGACCCGCAGGCAACGGAAGCCCGGGCAGGGGAAAAAAATGGCTGAGAACCCCCCGGCTTCACAGAAGCCGGCTACAGCCACACGCGCGATGGGCCTTTTCGCGGGGACAACTGCCTGTTCGGGGGACACCTGACGGGGTCGGGAGTGAATGGCATTAAGATTTTC
>WVZU01000267.1 GCA_011772275.1 Planctomycetales bacterium
CGGCTCTTTTCAGCTGCTCCAGCATCGGAGGTACGATGGCTGCCCCGCACTTGATATCGAGATAGATTTTTTTGCCCTGGGGGACGGTGGCCAGGACCTCGGCCAGCGTGGGGATGCGAGCGCCGGAGTAGCGTGGGCCGAAAAAGGAACCGACGTCTAATTTCCGCAAGTCTTCCAAAGAGGATTCGGCGACGATCAGGGCCTGGCCGGCCGTCCTTTGGGTGTCCTTATCGTGAATGCAGACCACCTGCCCGTCTTGGCTGAGGTGGAAATCCCCCTCGATGGCGTCCGCGCCCTGCTGCCAGGCCAACTGAAAGGCCTCGATCGTATTTTCCGGAGCATCGCCGGAGGCGCCGCGGTGAGCCACGATCAGCGGTTCCGCGGCCAGGGCACCTGCCGTGATAACTTGTGCATGCATCCACAGCAGGCAGAAAAGGGCCAGCGGCAGGATGGGGAACCCGCGTCGCCAGGGCATTCCCATGGACCTTTGGGACGGTGCCGCCATTCCGCGCGGCAACCAACGGTGGCCGCCAGCGGCCAAGGTCTTGCCCCCGATACGTTTTGATTCTCTCTTGGTGCTTTTCAACCCGACTCATCTCCATCGACCAGCTTGATCAGCTGCAGGACCGCGTGGCCTTCCGGGGACGTGAGATCCAGCTTGGCTTGGGTCGCTTGATCCACCAACGTGATCTCCAAGGTGGCAATCTTGGACCACTCCAGCGTCTTGCCGCTGTCGCTCTTAAAGTCTTCCCTGCCGATCAGGATTTCCTGCGGGCCCTGCCCCTGGACGCTCTTGACCCACCAAAAATTCCCCAGATTGTCCTCTCGGCGAAGGAACCCGCTCCCGACGCTCAACCGCACCGACAGCCGCTTCCCCTGCGGATCGATCGTCAGGGACAACTTCTTGCCGTTGGAACGGTCCAGGTCGGGACTTTGAAATTTATAGGTGCGAATGGTCCTTTGATCTCGAGTCGACCAGTCCTGAATGCCATTCTGAAAATCTTCGAACACGGTCCGCGTTTTGGGCAGCGTTGCCAGAGCCGCCAGCTCGACTTTCTCTGGAACCAGCATGTGTTCCTGCGAATTCAAGGTAAAGGTCGAGGCCTCCCCGTGCTCCAGCGGCACCGCCTGCGGCAGCCGATAGCGGCACAGCGCGAACACGTACAGGGGCAGATCCTGGTGAACCGTCAGATCGACCGACCAGGTTGGCCCGGACCGTGTCGCCTCCGCCCGATTCCAAAACCGGGTTCTCGAATTCGGGTCATAGCTGTAATAGATCTCGGTGTCGACCAACCGCGGTGGGTCTGCGGGCGTAACGGTAAACGTCGCTTGCTGGCCGTTCACCTGAAAGGTCGAAGGGGGCGTGATCGGGATCTGCTGGTCGACGCCTTTCAGGTACTGATCGAACCATTTGTTCAACAGCACCCACTGCTCGGGGCCCGGGCCATGGTTTTGATGCACGTTGGTACTGACCCGCCAGTTTTGGTGTTTCAAAAGGGCCAGCGACTGATAGATCCGGTCGAAGGCCGAATGAAAATCATTGGTCGAGCTGATAAA
>WVZU01000088.1:0-256 GCA_011772275.1 Planctomycetales bacterium
CGCATTTGCCGGCTTGCGAAGTGAAATTATTGCGGGCAATTCGCTCAGCAATACGGTCGAAGGTGACGATACGGGAAACGGATTTACCGATAACGATTACGATGTGACGCTCGCCTTGCGAACCACGTACGAACTCGCTCCAGGCGAATCGGATGTCGTATCCACCAATACGTTTTTCGGGACGATCGCGCCGGAGGGTCTCACGATTCCCGAACTCGGTTCGATCCGTGGTGTGAAGTACGAAGATTTTAATCGC
>WVZU01000088.1:291-4754 GCA_011772275.1 Planctomycetales bacterium
CTGGACAGCGGCGATCCGAGGACAACGACCGACTCGGCCGGGATGTACACCTTTTCAGATCTGTTTCCCGGTAGCTATCTGGTAACGGAGGTAGCCCAGGCCGGCTGGGAATTCGTGTCACCCGCCGATGGATCACAGGAAGTGCAAGTCGACTTTGCCGAGACGGTGACGGGTGTAGACTTTGGCAATATTTTTCCGCGACTGGGGGGCACAAAGTTTCACGATCTAAATGGCAATGGAAGTCAACAGGCAGGTGAACCGAATTTGAGCGGCTGGACGATCTACCTGGACGCCAATGCGAACGGGGAACTTGATGCAGGGGAGGTGACAGCCACCACGGACGATAACGGCGATTATGCCTTCACAGAACTACCGTCGGGGACGTATGTAATTCGCGAGGTCCTTCAGCCCGACTGGGCTCAAATCCTGCCCGCAAGTGGGTCTTATACGGTCGACTACGAGGCAGACACCGTGCTTCTTGGCCAGACTTTTGGAAACCAACAACAGGGCACAGTCGCTGGCATGAAATGGCTGGACGATAATGCCAACGGTGTCCGGGACCCCGGCGAAAGGGGACTAGGCGGTTGGACAATCTACCTGGATCTTAACAGGAACGGATCGTTCGACAACGGCGAACCGTTTGATGTGACTCAGGCCAATGGCAGTTATGAAATTGGACCGGTGGCCCCGCGGACGTATACCGTGGCAGAAGTGCTGCGGCCAAATTGGGAACAAACGTTTCCCGGCGGAAATGGGACTCAAANNAGGTGTCAACTTCGGCAACAAAGGCTTTGTCAGCATTGACGGAATCAAATTTCACGATCTGAATGAAAATGGTCAGCGGGATTCCGCCGAGCCCGGTTTGGCGAATTTCTACATCTATCTTGACCTTGATGGCAACAATATCCCGAATGTCGGCGAACCCGGCACGTTCACCGCGAAAGATGGCTCGTATCGGTTTGCCGATATCGAACCGGGAAGTTTTGCGGTTNNCTTGATGGAATCAAATTCTACGATCTAAACGATAATGGTCAGCGGGATGCCGGCGAACCCGGCCTGGCGAACTTCTACATCTACCTTGATCTTGACGGCAACAATATCCCCAATGTTGGCGAACCCGGTACATTGACATCGGCAGATGGATCGTACCGAATTACCAACATCCAGCCTGGGACTTTTGCCGTCCGCGAGGTGATACGTCCGGGTTGGCGACAGACAGCCCCGGCCACCGGCGAGCACGTCGTCACCCTTGCCGCCGGTGATTCCGTGACTGGCCTGGACTTCGGCAATGCTGGCGGGTTCGACTGGGGCGACGCCCCCCGGCTCTATCCGACCCTGGCAGCGGATCTGGGAGCCCGTCATGGGATTGTGCCCGGATTTCAGCTGGGGCCCGGCGCACCGGGAGAGACCAGGGTGGACGGCGAAAGCAACGGCCAGCCCAGTGGGAGCGCCACCAGGGATGACATGACGGGAATCGACGATGAAGACGGCGTGCTGGGGCTGGAGGATCCCCTGGTTGCCGGTACGGTCGAAACCATCACCGTCATCGGCTCGCCCGCTCAAGACATCGTCCAAGGCAAGCTGCAGGCCTGGATCGACTTCAACGCGGACGGGGACTGGGCCGATGCGGGCGAACAGATCGTCTCCGATCTGGTGATCGCCACCGGGCCCAATGCGATCAATTTCTCCGTCCCCGCCGCGGCGGCCGACGGCCCCACCTATGGACGATTCCGGATCAGCTACGAGCTGGGACTGCCCTTCTTTGGGCCCGCGATCGCGGGGGAAGTGGAAGATTACCTGGTCCGTATTGAATCGGACGGTGTCCCTTTTGGAGCGGACGCGATCGATTTGGGCGTGATCGACGACAAGGTATTCCCCGGCCTCGCCGTGCTGCCGCCCGGCGAGCTGTATCGGGTCGAGGCCACCCAGACGGGCATATTCACCGTGCTGGCCAATTTCAGCCAAGCCGCGGGGAACATCGATATCACCGTCTACGATGCCACCGGTGCCGCAGTCGGGGATAGCAGTTCCGTCGCCAATCAGGAACGGATCGATTTCGCGTCTGTGGCGGGCGCGACCTACTTTATCCGGTTCTGGGGCGCGAACCCTGATGTCGATCTGAAGCTGGTGAACCTGATTTCCGTAAACAGTCCGCTCACGATCGTTGGCACCCCTCGACCCGACCTGGTGGTCGTGACGGCGCCGGAGACTTCCGAGGGGTTGTTCTGCGACGAGTGTGTGGAGGTCGTTATTAACGGCACACCTTACCACTTTGACGGTGGTGTCGAACTTATTTATCAAGGAAACGGCGAGATCGACACGCTGGTCGTCCATAGCAACGCGTACAACGACCAGATTCGTTTTTACGCGGATGCGAGCCAAGTGCTGAATCCGACGTTCCAAATCGACACGGAAGGTGTCGAAAATGTCCGCGTGGACGGGGCGGGGGGGACCGATCGGGCCTGGTTCCACCACATGCCAGGCGACGACGTCGTCGTGATCCGGCAGGACCTGGCGCGGCGGACACAGGGGGCCTATCAACAGCAGGTCCGGCAAGTCGCCACGGTATATGCCTACTCGGATGCGGCCGACGCGGATCGAGCGATCTTGTATGATTCGCCGCAGGACGACCGACTGGTCGCGCGGGCCGATCGGGTGCAACTTGTCGGCGATGACTTCCGATTTACGGTAGAAGACTTTGGCCAGGTGTATGCCCATGCCATCGCCGGGGGCACCGACGACCGCGCAGTATTCTATGATTCGCCCGGCAACGATCGCTTCCTCGCTCGACCCACCTACGCGCGGATGGTCGGCGCCGGTTTTCGCAACCAGGCGAATGGCTTTGGTTGGGTGTACGCCTATGCCACGGCGGGGGGGATTGACGACCGAGCGTGGCTGTACGATTCGCCCGGCGACGATCGCTTGATTGCTCGACCCGAAAACGCTCGCCTGTATGGCGCAGGCTTTGACAACGGGGTGAGAGGTTTTGACCGCGTCTATGCCTATGCCACGGCGGGGGGCAGCGACCAGGCTTTTCTTTACGATTCCGCTGGTGACGACCGATTCATCGCTCGACCCCAATACAGCATCCTGCGCGGCGCGGGATTCTTCAATTACGCGTTCGGTTTCGACCGCGTCGACGCGGTCGCCACTGCCGGGGGCGCGGGGGATTTCGCCGTGATGTACGATTCGGCCGGGGACGATCGATTTATCACCCGGCCTCGCTGGGCTCGGCTGGAAGGGCCCGGCTTCCGGAACACGGCTCAGGGCTTTGGCCGCGTCAATGGGTACGCCACGGCGGGCGGCACGGATCGGGCCGATATGTACGACGGGCCCGGCGATGACCTCTTCCTGGGACGGGACAACTATTTCTATATGCTCGGTGACGACTACCGCAATTGGGGATCAGGATTTGACTCGGTCTTCGCTTATGCCTTTGGCGGCGGTGTCAACCGGCTCTCGGTGATCGACAATCTCTTCGCCTTCACGCCGATCGGCGCCTGGCAGTGAAAAGGTGGGAAAACCTTGTGGTCTTTGCCGGTTGGCAGGCGGCCGCATCGCGCTGGTTGGGCAAACCGGCAGGCCGAAAAAAAGCAGAGTAATTTGCTTGGCTTTACAGGGCGATATAAGCCGAGTGCACACGCCGGTTCCGCTCGCAGCCGGACCCGGGTGTGGTTACCTCCGGGCACCTCGGCATGGGAATTTCCAGACTTTGAGGAGTGTGATCATGAGCTACGTCCCCTGCTCAAGAAAATTGCTGATCACGTCGGCAATCCTTGCCACCTGTTGGCTGCCCGTCCTGCCGGACGATGCCCGCGCCGAGAACGCTCAGCCGCCAGGGCAACATCCACTGGTCCCTGTCATCAAAATGGCTTACGACGGTCTGCAGCGCATCGACAGGGAGATCCAAGACTACTCTTGCACATTGGTGAAACGCGAGCGGATCAATGGTGAATTGGGCCCCCACCAGTACATCTATACCAAAGTGCGGCACGAGCCGTTTAGTGTGTATATGCATTTTATCGCACCCAGCGAGATGAAGGGGCGCGAAGTGATCTATGTCGCTGGCCAGAACGGTGGCAAACTACGCGCTCATGAAGCTCAAGGCTGGAAGTCAAAATTCGGCATGGTGTCGCTGGAACCCGACAGTCGGCTGGCTATGCTGGGCCAGCGCTATCCGGTCACGATGACCGGTGTGCGCATCATGACGCAGCGTCTGGTGGAAGTCGCGGAACATGACACGCAATTCGGCGAATGCGAGGTGAACATTCTGCAAGGCGGAAAAATCAACGATCGGCCCTGCACCTGCATTCAAAGCGTTCATCCCTTCCCCCGCAAGCATTTTCGCTATCATATGGCTCGCGTCTTCATCGACGAGGAACTGCAAATCCCGGTGCGTTATGCGGCCTACCAATGGCCTGCCAAACCAGGTGGCCAGCCGTTGCTGGACGAAGAGTACACGT
>WVZU01000285.1 GCA_011772275.1 Planctomycetales bacterium
AATTTATCCGTCGAGTAGATGCCGTAATAATAGCCGGCCCCCGTGATGGGCTGCGGCAGCCTATAGACCACGTGGGCATAGACCCACAAAGGCTGGTCGGTACAGAACAACGGCAGCTGGGCCGTCCAGACCCCGTCTTGTGGCCGGGCGGCCGCCACGTGCCAGAAACGGGTGACCCGGTTCTTCCCCCCAGCCCCCTCCCCCCCTGCCGTGTCCTGCTGGGTGTAGTAAACGTCCACGCTCTCGATCGGCCGGGATGCATCCGGGGTAACCAAGAAAGCGGGAACTCCCGTGGCCGTTTTCAGGACCAGCGACGTGGAGGGGGTTTGCGGCCAGCTAAAGGTTCCTTGCAGGTACTGATCGAACCACAACTGGGTCGCGACCTCGCTTTCGGGAAGATCCTGGTGATTCCGATGCGGCGAACAGATGACACGCCAATCCGAGGTCTGGATCTCGTCGACAGCGGCAATCAAGTCATGGATCTGCCCGTGAAAGTCATTGGCCGGGCTGAGAAAAATCGTGGGGCAGGATATCTTTTCCAGGTTGGTCGCGTCGCCCACCGTCTGGCGGTGCAGCGGGTTGCGATGGTAGCGGTCGCTGATGCCGCCACAGGAGGGCGCGGCGGCTTTCACGCGGGTGTCCGACGCCGCGGTCATCACGGCCATCTTGCCGCCCATGGAGTGCCCGTACACGCCCAGCTTCCCAGCGTCGACCTCCGGCTGCTGCTCAAGAAATGTCAGCGCGCGGCGCGCGGCCAGGGTGCAGAGGAACCAGGAATTGTTCCGAGGCGATTCGACTTCATCCAGCGTCCAGGAAGCTGTTGGCATGGAACCAAATGCATCCCGGCCGTTCCTGCTGGGCGCATGATACGCGTCCAACGCACCCCAATCGGTGGTCTGCTTGTAAGCCGGA
This sequence comes from Planctomycetales bacterium, assembly GCA_011772275.1. Lineage (GTDB taxonomy): Bacteria > Planctomycetota > Planctomycetia > Pirellulales > UBA7805 > CS4-C045. The sequence continues at coordinate 913 of WVZU01000285.1, forward strand.
TCCTCAGTTTTCTGCTCCCAAAAAAGCCGCACCTCATGCGGCGTCACCCGGTATGTTGGCGCGGCAATCCGACCGGCCCAGGCGAGCGAGATGGTGGCGTAGCCTCGCTGAGCGTTGGTGAGGGCGGCCCGGTAGTCGGCGTACTGCCCTCCGCCGTGGATCTGCACCAGCCCCGGCAGATTTCTGCCACCCCGCGGATACCCGTACACGGCGGCCATGATCGCTTTCTGGCCCTTGAAGATGCCGACGCGGTAGCACAACACCCGCAGCCGCACTCCGTCTTCCTCCCACTCCTGCAGTACTTCCACTTCCAACGGCTCGGCCCGCGGATCAAATCCCGCCCACATCTCCTCCAAGGTCTGCGGCCCCAGGCGGCCTTTCAGGACCGGTAGCGTCTCCGGCCCAGCAGCAGGCAGCGAGGCCCCAGACTGTGGAACCGCAGGTCGTGGAACCCCAGGCTGTGGAACCGCAGGTTGCGCGGCCGTGGACAGCCGCTCGGTGATCGCCTGGGCCACCTGCGCGGCGAGCTGGGCTGAGCCGTCGGGGACGTAGTGGACGTTGCCGGGAGCCACAAAGAGTTCCGGGGGAAAGCTGGCGGTCAGGGCATGCAGGTCGTTGATGGCAATGCCATGCCTGCGCATGATCGCCGCCGCCACCGCGTTGTACTTCACGTCGTCCCCCACAAAGCGGCCAACTTCACCTTCAGGCACCACGGTCGTCGAGGCCCAGATCAGGGTGGCCCCCGTTTGCTTCAACTTCTGCACCAGCCGCTCCAGGTTCTTTTCGTATTCCGCCAGCGGTACCGCTTGCCTGCCTCGCACCTTGTCGCGGTGACCCTGCACCTTTGCATTGGGATCCCGGTAACAAAGGTCGTGCAGGCCCCAGTTAAAATGAATCACGTCCCAGCGGGTATCTCCCAACCAGCGCTGGAGGTTCCGCAACCCGGCATTCGTGTCGCCGCAATTGGCCTTCACCCGCTGTACGTTGGCCAACCCCCGCAGCAGCTTGACGGTGGGCTTGGTATAGCCAATGGAGATCGAGTCTCCGATCAGCAGCACATTTGGCAGTCCCGCCTGGGGTTCCCCCTGCGGCTGCAGCCCATCCCGATCCTGCGGCGGAGTATAAAATTCGGTTTCGGGAGCCAGGATCTTCGTTTTCCGCAGCCAGGCGACGAAGTCGGCGAGCCATTGGGTCGAGTCGGTACCTGGCCGCCCCAGGCCGAACCCATGCCCGCCTTGCCGGTACAGCTTCAGCTCGCTGGCGACCCCTTTCGCCTGCAAGGCCTCGTGCATTGCGATGCTGTTCTGCGGCAGCACGCCGCGATCGTCCTGAGCGTGGAACAAAAAGGTAGGCGGCGTCGCCGCACGGACTTGCAGCTCGCACGACATCTCCGCCAAATCTTCCGGCGTGAAACCCTTCTTCAGCGGCGAACGCACGCAACCGTGCGCGATCTGGTCACGCGTGGAAATCACCGGATATCCCAGGCAGAGAAAGTCGGGACGCGAGCTGGCCCGGGAAACCTCGTCGCTGCCAAAGCGATACTTGGCATACAAAGTACCGGCGGTAGCGGCCAGATGCCCACCGGCCGAAAAACCCATGATCCCGATCCGCTGTGGGTCCAACTGATAGTCGGCCGCATGGTGACGCACCCACTGGATGGCCCGCAGAGCGTCGGAGAGGGGGACGGGATGTTTGAAATCGGCAAGGTTGGTGGTCGGCAGCCGATATTTCAAAACGAAGGCGGTAATCCCCTGCTCGTTCAACTTTTCCGCCACCGGATATCCCTCCAGCCCGGTGGCCAGCTGGCGATAGCCTCCGCCAGGACAGATGACCACACCCACCCCCTGCGGCTCTTGCGGACGAAAAACGGTCAGCGTGGGATTGTGAATATTTTTAACCAGCTCAAAACCGCGCGGCACGATTTCTTCAGCGGCCGCCGGATTGACCCCAGCCGTTCCCGCGGGCCACAACGAGATCACCCGACGGCCCTCCTCCGCACCCCACACGGGCGCCAGCCCCAGCAGGGTGACCAGCCACGACAGACCGAACCCAACAGCAGATACGTTCCACAATTTTCGGTTCATCGTAACCCCTTAGTTAATTGCAGTATTGGTTGTTGTCGCACCCCGTGTCTCTCCGGTTTCGTGTCAGCAGTCCCGTGCTCTTCTGGCTTCATGCTAATAGCCCCGTGCTGTTCTGGCCTCATGCTAATAGCCCCGTGCTGTTCTGGCCTCATGCCAATAGCCCCGCGCTGTTCTGGCTTCATGCTAATAGCCCCGTGCTTTAGCACGGGGTC
>WVZU01000132.1 GCA_011772275.1 Planctomycetales bacterium
TTCGGCCAGCCGCCTGGCCAGCAGGCAGTTGGCGGCGAAGGTACCCGGGTTTTTTGCGTCCGGGCCATATTCGTCGAAGACATAGGCGGGCTCGTCCGCCATGTCGGTCACTTCGGGGATCGACCTCTGCATACGAAAGGCCAGTTCATATTGTCCGATCCGCGATTCCAGTTCGGCATCTGCGGTCCGTTCCAGTTGCAACTGATGCAATTCTCTCAAGCGGTCCAGCATCAGCCGACGGCTGTCCACATCGATGCCGGCGGGGTTGCTGAGGTACAACACAGGGTCCTTGCCGGAACGAAACCGCACGCCATGATGTTTCGACGGCAGGAAGCCGCTGCCCCACAAGCGGGAGATCAGCGGCTGGCCACCTTTGTCCTTGGTGACCATCACCACAAAAGAGGGATAATTCCGGTTGGCGCTGCCCAGGCCGTAGTCCAGCCAGGCGCCGATGCTGGGGCGCCCGGGAAACTGAGCACCGGTCTGAAAGAAGGTCACCGCCGGCCCGTGATTGATCGCCTCGGTGTACATCGATTTAACGAAGCACAGTTCGTCGACGACTTTCGCCGTGTGCGGCAGCAGCTGGCTGACCCAGGCCCCGCTCTGACCGTGCTGTTGGAACTTGTAGGGCGACCCGACCAGCGGCAGGCTGGACTGACTGCCGCTCATCGTCGTCAGCCGCTGACCGCGACGAACCTCATCGGGCAGCTCGGTGCCGTGTTTTTCGTTCAGCAGCGGCTTGTAGTCGAACAGGTCCATCTGCGACGGCGCGCCGGCCTGGAACAGGTAGATCACCCGCTTGGCCTTGGGTGCCACATGCAACTTATCCAGCACGCCCGAGGCGGTAGCCCTCTGATCGGCCGACCAAAGATCGGCCAGCGCCACACCGCCCAGGCCCAGGCCAAAACGGCTCAACGCCTCACGACGACTGACACCCAGCGGCGCTTCATGTCCTGTGCATTGTCGGTTCATGGCTTGATCACACATTCATCGTAGTTCATCAACGTGCCGGCCAACACGCCGGTGGCGGCCAGGCGGGGTGCGGCAAAACGGCCATCCGGCGCGGCACGGCCGACCTTCAGGTAGGCCTCTGCCTTTTGGGGATGGCTCTCGAAATACGTCAGCTGTTCGGCAAACAGCCGATGCAGAATTTGCTGTTCCTTCGCGACCGGTCGGCGGCTGGTCAACAGGCGGAATGTTTCGTCGATAATCGCGCCGACGTCGTCGCCGTGTTTCTGCAGCATCTTCTGAGCCAGCATCCGGGCGGCTTCGACCAGCTGGGGATCGTTCAGCAAGACAAAAATCTGGAGGGGTGACGACGTCCGTTCGCGTTGGACGCTGCAGACATCGCGCTTGGCGGCGTCCAGGGCCATCATCACGGGGGCGGGGGCGGTTCGTTTCCAGAAGGTGTACAGGCTGCGTCGATAAAGCCCTGCACCGGCGTCCGCCCGTACCGGCTTGAACGACTCGGCCACCTCGTACGGCCGAGCGGGCGGGCCACCCGGCTGGTCCACCAGCAGGCCGCTGACCGCCAACGCATTGTCCCGCACCATCTCGGCCGGCCAGCGATAACGGGGCCCGCGAGCCAGCAGGCGATTTTGCGGGTCGCGAAGATTCAGTTCGGGCGTGCCGATCGAGCTCTGCCGGTACGTCGCCGACATCACGATCTTCTTCATCAAATACTTGACGTCCCAGTTGTGTTGGACGAAATCCCAGGCCAACCAGTCCAACAGTTGCGGATGGGTGGGCGGACTGCCTTGACTGCCAAAATCTTCCGGGGTGCGGACCAGCCCGCGGCCAAAACAAATTTGCCAAAAACGATTCACCGCCACGCGGGCCGTCAGCGGATGCTGGGGGCTGACCAGCCAACGAGCCAGGCCCAGCCGGTTGCGGGGCTGATCCGCGGGCAAAGGCGGCAAGGCGGCCGGCGTATCGGGCTGGACGGGATCCCCCGGGGCGTCGTAGGCCCCGCGCCGCAGCAGATACGTCGGCCGCGGCTGGGGAAGTTCCTGCATCACCATAATTTCCTGGATCTTGTCGCCGGCCTGGCAACGCTGCTGACGAGCGGACTGCAAGGCCGTCAGTTGGGAGCCATACTCTGGATCCAGCGTGACCAGATAATACTGCCGCAGTCCGCTTGTTTGCTCGGCACTGAGTTGTTCAACCGGCGTACGCAGGGCTTGCGCCAGGCTCTGCCCATCGTGCAGTTGAG
>WVZU01000103.1:0-913 GCA_011772275.1 Planctomycetales bacterium
CGTCGCCGTCCTGACCCCGTCTTCTTCACCGGCCGCCACCGGCTGAGCTGACGATAACTCTTGGCTGCCCGTTGCCGAGACATCCTCCTCGGTGCCGGTCCGGCTGTCCGAACCGAGGACGTGGTCGATCGCGTCGTTTACCGCCTGCGAAATTTCTTCCGCCACGCTGTCCACGACCGCCTCCACTTGCTCGCTGACCTCTTCCACCACCGGCCCAACTTCGTCACCGACTTCTGCGACGAGGTCGTTCACTTCCTCGACAACGTCCTCTGCCATCTCGACGACCTCGTCCCCTACGTCCGCCAGATCGTCCGCCACGTCCTCCCCGTTGTCGCTGAGCGTGGCAGAGATGTCCGCCAGCGGATCGCCGAGTTCTTCCACCATGCCGCGGGTCTCCACGACCCCAGCACCGGCCTGATCGGCAACCTGGGGCCCACCCTCGTGCAGCGGCTGGGCACTCTCGTCCGCGATGCCAACCTCGTCGGTCTCGGCGATCTTGTCCGCGGCATTCGGCACATCGGCCTGGCCAGCCGCCTCCTCCGACGACTCGTCGCTTTGACCGGTAGCGTCTTCGCCCGGAGCCTGGTCATCTGCGACGACGGCCTCGGACTCGAGTTCCTCTTCTTCCATCATCGGCTCGAACTGATCGCTGGCAGCCGCGGTTGGTCCTGCCGGCTCGGCCACCGCGGAAACCCCATCTTCGCTGATTGGGGTCGCAGACGACTCGGCGGATCCCTCCCGCGCCTCGTCCAGGCCTTCATCGGCAGGCAGCGTATTTTCGAAGGCGGCCTGCTCGGAATCCTGTGTGGCCACAACCGGATCGTCTTCGGAAAGCTCGTCGCGAGCGGCTGGGGTGACCGCGTCGGCCATGTCCTCGCCGCTCAGCAACACATCGTCCCCCCCACCCCCGGCC
>WVZU01000103.1:1011-3071 GCA_011772275.1 Planctomycetales bacterium
GATTCCTTGAATTTCGCCAGCCGCATAGGTGTCTTTCTGTTGATCAAGCAAGTTCCCTTGTTCGTCAAACTGGCTGGAGGTAATCACCGTCTGTCCATCTTCTTCGTAGACCTCGACGACATCGTTCAGCTCGGAGCCTATAAGGGACACAAACCCGCAGTCAGCCGCCATCAGGGCGCGTGCCTCCAGTTTCTGCAAGCCGAGTCTTTGCCGTTTTGCTTTCCTGCGCTTCTTCATAAAACTGCTCCTTTCACACCAACCGGGGGAAACCAAATCCGTCGAAGTCATCCTATGCCAAGCGGCGTGGCGAAGTGTGCCCGCGCATGGGCCGCCCAGGTTGCGAAGGAAACGATCTGGTAAGTTTTGACGTTGCTGTCATCGCCCCCTGCTTAAACATCCCGGAACGGGAGGCAACAAGAGAAGCAGCGATCGGGAATGCACTTAGAACGAATCCAGGACAACCGCTGCCCGTCTTTCTTGACAAGGCGGCGGTGCAAATTGTCAAAATTACAATTCCGCGCATCGCATCTGGACGCACCGTCGTTGACACGCGCTCTGTGAAAAAATCGCCGCAGGTACCAAGGCTTTACGAGAAAGCACGCCTGGTCCGTCGCGGGACTGCCCCCCTGCGGCACGTTCGGGGGAATTTTGCGAACTGGCGGAACTCCCGCGGCACCTGCGGCGTCTAAGGGTCGTTACCCAACCGTTACCGGCCAAGGTGCCGTTTTCTGCGAAGATATCTAGCAGAGCCCGATCACTCGTTGGAAACGTAATTGCAGGAGGAAAACCCATGCTAGCCCGCAAAACCCGAATCGTTGCCGCCCTGATCGTCCTGTTCGCAACCTTCACCCAGCCCCTGACCCCCGCGGTGGCCAAGGAGGTGGCCCCACCCCGTACACCGAACCCGAAAATCCAGATGGCCATCCTGCTGGACTGCAGCGGCAGTATGAGCGGCCTGATCCACCAGGCCCGCACCCAGCTATGGAAAACGGTTAACGAATTCGCCAAGGCGACCCGCGCCGACCGGCCCGTGCAACTGGAGGTGGCCCTGTACGAATACGGCAGCGCCCATTATCCGGCTGAAGAAGGCTTCCTGAAACAGCTTGTACCCCTGACCGACGACCTGGACCGAGTCTCCGAAGCCCTCTTCGCGCTCAGCACCAGCGGCTCGCAGGAATACTGCGGACAGGTGATCGATGCGGCCACACGGCATTTGAAGTGGAGCGACAACCCGCACGACTTGAAGTGCATTTTCATCGCAGGGAACGAACCGTTCACGCAGGGCCCGGTCGATTTTCGCGAGGCCTGCCGTCGGGCCATCGCAGGGGACATCACCGTCAATACGATCCACTGCGGCACCCCGGCAGCAGGAATCAGCGGAAATTGGCAAGAGGGCGCTCAACTGGCCGACGGCTCCTTCATGAACATCGATCACAACCAGCAGGTGGCTGCCATCCCCGCGCCACAGGACAAGGAACTGGCCCGCCTGAATGCCGAACTGAACAAAACGTACGTCGCCTACGGAACCCCCCAAGCGCGACAGGTCGCCAAAGATCGGCAGGAGGCCCAGGACAGGAACGTCGCGGCAGCCAGCCCGGCGGCCGCCTCCGAACGGTTTGCCTTTAAGGCCAAAGCCCAGTACGCCAACACCGGCTGGGACATGGTCGACGCCTGTCGCGAAGAGAAGCTGAAACTGGAAGACCTGAAGGAAGAGGAACTGCCGGACGAGATGAAGAAAATGACGCTGGCCGAACGCAAGGCCTATCTTGCTGCCAAGCAAGCCCAGCGGCAGAAGATTCAGGCCGAAATGAAAAGGCTGAGCGACCAGCGGGACAAGTTCCTGACCGCCGAACGCAAGAAGCTGGCCAACCAACAGGGCGACACCCTCGACCAGGCCATTCTCCACGCCGCTCGCCACCAGGCCACGCGAAAGGAGTTCACGTTCGGGGCCAACTGAGACCTGCCGCCGCACGGGGGTCTGGCTGTTGTTTTGTCAAAAAAAATCGCCTCCTCACCAGAACTTGTGGGTGGATTGCTGTTTCCCAAGGGTGGCCATAACG
>WVZU01000121.1 GCA_011772275.1 Planctomycetales bacterium
TCGGCAAGCATCTGACGCTGGCCTCCTCCCAGGGTTGGCTGGACCGGGAATTCGATTTGACCGAGGGCGACGTCTGGTTCCCCATCGAGCCGGGGACGGCCCGTAGTTTGATGGCCCGCGTGGATCACACGGAAGGACTCGTCCAGCTGGATCTCTACGACCACCACCTCCAATTGGTGGCGGGCGCCGGGGATGGGGCTCAGGTGCAGCAGGTTTCCTGGACGCGACACGCATCGGAAATCTGGTATCTGCATCTGTATGGGACCAGTCCCAGCGCCTGGCTCAACATCTACAAGGATATCCACTGGGAGGGGGAGACCGTTCACATAGACGCGACTTGGGAGGCGGATGATATTGATTTTCACGCCACCGGCAGCGAGTTCCTGGTTCGTGTGAACGGTCAGTCACACGCCTTCGATGCCGCCGAGGTATCCCACTTTGTGGTGGACGGCGGTGCGGGTGGCAACACGATCTCGCTGACCGGCACGGCCGGCAACGAACACGCTCGGCTCTATCCCGGCTGGGGCAAGCTGCTAGGTCCCGGTTACGACGTGACCGTCCGCAACTTTTCCTCGATCCACGTGGAGGGTGCCGCTGGCAGCGACCTGGTATTGCTGCACGATTCCGCCGGCGACGATCGCTTCACCGCCGGTCCCCATTTTGCCCAGATGGCCGGTGCCGATTTTGTGAACAAAGCGACCGGTTTCGAGCGAACCTACGCTTACGCCCGGGCAGGCGGCACGGCGGATACGGCGTATTTGCTCGATTCGGACCAAAACGACATCCTGGTGGCAAAACCGCAATTCGCGATCCTGCGGGCCACGGATGCCAGCTACTTCAACAAGGTCCTCGGCTTTGACCGTGTGTATGCCTCCGCCAGCGCCGGCGGCCAGCTGGATCGGGCCTATCTGTACGACTCGGTCGCCAACGATACTTTTGTCGGCAAGCCCGAAGTGGCCGAGATGCAGGATGAAGGCGGGACCTACTTCAACCAGGCCGCCAGCTTCGACCGGGTGTTCGCCTACGCCACCGCTGGCGGTACCAACGATCAAGCGTATCTTTACGACTCGGCCGGCGACGATCTCTTGGTAGCCAAACCCCATTTCGCTCAACTGCGCGATACGGGCAACACGTACTTGAACCGCGTCAACCGGTTCGAGCACGTCGTCGCCTACGCCACGGCGGGCGGTGCCAGCGACCGGGCCTATCTCTACGACTCGGCCGCAAACGACATTTTCGTCGGCAAGCCCGCCTTGGCCGAGATGCGAGACGAGGCTGGCAGCTATTGGAACCAGGCCGCCGCGTTCGATCGGGTGTACGCTTACGCCACCGCCGGCGGTGCCAGCGATCGAGCCTATCTCTACGACTCGACCGGCGACGACATCTTTGTCGGCAAATCCAACTATGCCCTGATGAAGCGGTCCGATCTGGCGTATTACACCTTCGCCAAATCTTTCGATCACGTCGAGGCCTTTGCCACCAGCGGGTACGACAGAGCCTTTTTGTACGGTACGGCTGGCACAGAACACCTGACGCTGACCCCCACCGACGCATCGTTCCACGGCGACGGCTTCCTGCATCGCACATCCGGTTTCGATCGGACACGCGTGAAAGCGGGTGGTGGCACGGACTACGCTTATTTCGAGCAGGTGGGATCCAGCGACCGCGTGTATGGCCGCCACAACTACGCTCACCTGCAGCGCAACGCCGACGACTACTGGGCTTACGACTTCGAGCTGATCAAGGCGTATGCCCAAGCGGGCGAAACCCCCACCGCCGACGTAGCCGCCGTCGATTACCTCTTCCAGCAGTTCGGCAGCTGGCAGTAATCCCTGCCCGCTAGCACGCCCTGGCACCCGGCCGCAAAGTTTGCCTGATCGGTAGCGCGCCGTCCATCCGCAAATTCTCTGTAACGCAAACAACGCGAAATTTCGTCGCATCGCACATCTTGCGGTCCGATTACACCGATTTTGTGTCCTGTGAGGGGACGACTTGGAACTTTATTCGGCCTGCACGGAATCCAACGACGACAACGGACGTGCCGAAAGTCGCGAATCTAAGGCCCAAATCCAAAAATGATCATGACCATCAAACATCGCATTCAGGCAGTCGTGTTGATCATCCTGTGTGGAATCGGAACGGCGACAGCGAACAATAAGTTGAAGCTGCTGCCGAGGGTCACGCCGCCCTTGGTTTCCCAAGACCAGCCGGCGGCCGAGCTGGAGCTGTCGTCGGCCGAGCTGGAGGCGTCGCCGGCGGCGCTGGAGGCGTCGCTGGCGGCGTGGGACGAGTCTCCGGTGGACCTGGAGGAGTCACCGTTTGCGGACGATTCCCTGCAGGAAACAGATCTGGTGCCCGCCGCAGCCGAGACCTGCGGGGACTGCTGTGATGGCTATGGCCCGTGTGATGGCTGTGGCTCGTGTGACGGGTGTGGCCCGTGTGATGGGGGGGACCAGCCCGATGGCCAGGACCAGTGTGAACACT
>WVZU01000134.1 GCA_011772275.1 Planctomycetales bacterium
GCAAGCGGAGCGGGGTTCGGGTACCATGGCGCTGCCGGAACGGTGGTCTGTTTGCGCCGCCCTGACCCGCCGACACGACTTTTGTTTGGAAAACGGAAAACCAAAAACCTCAGCAGTGAACTTTCATGGACATTTTGGGAATCGTTTTACGGTGGATACATCTTGCGGCGGCCATCAGCCTGGTGGGGGGACTGGTTTATCAGCGTTTTGTGTTGGCTCCGGGTCTGGCCACCCTGGCGGGCCGGTCCGGCGAGGAGTGGGTCGAGACCACCCGGCGGCGGTGGTCCCGGCTGGTGATGGTCTGTATCTTGTTTTTGCTGGTCAGCGGTCTGATCAACTTTGTCCTGACCTACCGATTTTTCAAAAGCCTTCCGGAAGCTNNGGAAGCTGAGCAGCTGCCGCCGGCTTACCACATGATCTTTGGAATCAAGTTTTTGTTGGGGCTGGTCTTGTTCTTCCTGGCCAGCGTGCTGGCCGGCCGCAGCACGGCCACGCGCACCTTTCGCGAGAACGCCCCTCGCTGGTTGACGCTCAGCCTGGTAGTGGCTGCCCTGGTAGTGGCAATGTCCGCCGCCCTGCGCGGCATGCATACCGGGCCGAATGTTGAGGCGGTGATTGGTGGTTAGTCGTTAGTTGAAGACAGAAGGAGCGGGGCCAAACCTTCAAGCACCCCGGCTGGTCAAGCACCCCGGCTGCTGACGTAGAGACCTGACAGGCCACGACACGCCTATTTTCGTGAAGGCGCAAGCAGCCGGGGTGCTGCCCGCACCGCACACCCCATACCGCCCACCCCACACCCCACACCCCGCATCCCGTATCCCGATGGACAAGAAGAGCAAGAAACGAATCGATTTGCTGAACAAGCGTTTGCAGAAGCTGCGGCAGCAGCTTTCGGGGGCCAAGCAGCAGCTGGACGAGCCGGAGGAGGTGGCCCGGATTGAGGCGGAAATGGCAGCGGTGCACGAGGAGATTGCGGGGCTGAAGGCGTCTTAGGGCCAGGTGCGTGGTATTGCAGGACAGTCAGCTGACCAATTCTGACCCCAGTGCGGCTGGCGTGCCGCCCATCTTGCAACGGCGGCCGTTGCTGGCGTGGATATTTTGCCTGGCGATCTTTCTGAGCGCGTTTCTGCTGTTTCAGCTGCAGCCGCTGATCAGCAGGGCCATTCTGCCGTGGTATGGCGGCTCGCCGGCGGTGTGGACGACCAGCATGTTGTTCTTCCAGATCTTGCTGTTTCTGGGGTACGCCTATGCCCACGGGTCGACGCAATGGCTGCCGGCGGTATGGCAAGCGATCGTTTACGGCCACCTGGTGGCGATCGCCACTGGTTCACTGTTGTATGGGTTCCTCTTGCCGGGCGACCCTTGGAAACCGGAACCGGCGGCGGAGCCGATTGGTGAGATTTTGTGGCTGTTGCTGGTCCACGTGGGGGGGCCATTTTTTTTACTCGCCACCTCGGCCCCGTTGATCCAGATCTGGTGGGTCCGCGCCGGGGCCCGGCTGCCCTACCGGCTGTACGCCCTCTCCAACGCCGGTTCGCTGTTGGCCTTGATCAGTTATCCGTTGGTCTTCGAGCCAAGTTGGGGGCTAAACTTGCAGGCGTTGCTGTGGGTCGGTGGTTTTCTGGTGGTGTGTGGGATGTTGCTGGTCTGTGCCCTGACGGCGGTGTGCCAGCCGGCCACGGGCGTCCCGGCTCAACCAGCGGCGAGCACCCCGTTGCCGGGCGGGCCGCCCCGACCCGGCTGGCGGGAGCGACTGTGCTGGTTATTTCTGCCCGCCATCGGTTCGGCCCTTTACCTGGCGATGACCAACCATTTGTGCAAAGACGTGGCCGTGGTTCCCCTCCTGTGGGTGATGCCGCTGGCGCTGTACCTGCTGTCGTTTGTCTTATGCTTTGCCCGGCGCCGCTGGTATCACCGCGGCGTGTTCGCGGTCCTGATGATGGTCACGATGTACGTCAGCGCAGCTCTGTACCGGCAAGAATTCCTCGGCTCATTCGCCATAACGCTGGGGATCCACCTGGCGGCGCTCTTCGCCGGCTGCATGGTCTGCCACGGCGAACTGGTGCGCCGCCAGCCTGGGGTTGAGCATTTGACGTCGTTTTATTTGCACATGTCAGCTGGTGGGGCTTTAGGCGGACTGATGGTCGCCGTCCTGGCGCCGTTGACCATGAACGACTATTACGAATATCCCCTGGTGCTGATCACCTGCTGGCTGGTTTTGTTGGCGATCCTCTTCTTCGACTCGACTTCCCGCATCCCGCGGGGGCGGCCGTTGTGGGTGTGGGGGCTTTTGATCCTGATCTTCGCCGGCTTTATCGGCCTGTTGTCCCAAGGAATTAATTCTCGGCACGAAAATATCGCCCTGCTGACGCGGAACTTCTACGGCACCTTGAGGATCCACGGAAACGTAGCCCACCAGATCGCCNNAACGTAGCCGACCAGATCGCCGAACTGTTTCACGGGAATGTCCTCCACGGCAGCCAATTCCTGGCCGACGACAAAAAGCAGCTGGCCACCACCTATTACACGTCCGACAGCGGTCTGGGCGTGGCCATGGATCTGCTGGCCGAGCGGCGCCCGCGGCGAGTCGGCGTCATTGGCCTGGGCGTGGGTACGGCCGCCGTGTACGCTGATTCGGGTGACGTGTTCCGTTTTTACGAAATCAATCCCGAGGTCGTCCGGCTGGCAGAAAATTTGTTTTCTTTTTTGAGCGATGCTGAAAAGCGGGGTGCGACCTGCAAAATCCCGCTGGGCGATGCCCGCCTGTCGCTGGAGCGCGAGGNNATTTGCTGGTCATCGACGCCTTTTCCGGCGACGCGGTACCCACCCACTTGCTGAGCCTGGAAGCGATCGCGGTCTACTTGCGGCACCTCCAGCCAGACGGCCTGTTGGCATTCCACATTTCCAATCGCTACCTTGACCTGCAACCGGTGCTCAGCGGCGCCGCAGGACACTACGACCTGGACCAGTTGAGGATCCATCACGAAACGAAGGAACCGGGAACCGACACCAGCGATTGGGTGCTTCTAAGCCGGAAGGGAATCCTGGACCGCCTGCCGGCGCGGGAGACCATGCGGCGTCCGGGTTCGAACCCGAAGATGGTGATCTGGACGGACGACTACAGCAACCTTTTGGGGATCTTGAAATGATATCCAGTGCTGTGTTAAGGAGGGAGTTTAAGGGTTGACTTCCATTTTTTGATCAGGTGTCTGCCGAGCGACGGCCAGGTCTTTGCCGGGTCGCCGTCAGACATTGCCATTGGCTG
>WVZU01000200.1 GCA_011772275.1 Planctomycetales bacterium
ACCAAACTCCTTGGTCTTGATAAAGTTGAACTTTAGTTCTAGCTGTCCTTGGGCCAGGGGCGGTGACTTCAACACGTAGTGCACGCCATCCAGAAAGTTGTAGTCGTAATAGACGACGCCGTCCTGGATGAACATCGAAAAGCCGCCGGTCATTCCGCCCACGGCGACGATCACGCCCTCTTCCTTGCCTGTGTAGTCGATCCGCGTTTCGATTGTGTGAGCTCGATTTTTAACCGGGGCCGACGACTTTTCCGCGATCCGTACTGCGCCCGGCCAGAAGTAGACGAACTCTTTCTGATCGCCGAACAGCCGGTCCTGCTGTTTGGCCAGCCGCTTGATCATGTCGTCGTACAGCGGGTACACATTGTATTTCCACGCTTCCTCGTCAAACACCGCGATCAGTTCCTTAAGCTTTTCGGGGTGCTCTGCGGCCACGTTTTTTGATTCCGAGAAGTCCGTAGCCACGTGGTACAGCTCCCATACGTCCTTGTCAAATGGCAGCACCACGTTGACGTCCCACGGCATCCGCTTTGCGTGCAGGGTGACTGCCTTCCAGCCGTCGACCCAGATCGCTCGGTTGCCGAACATTTCGTAATACTGCCTCTTCTTGGCATGCGGCGCTTGGGGATTGTCGAAGGAGTAGGCCAGGGAAACGCCGTCCATCGGTTGTTGTTTGACGCCGTGATATTCCTCTGGCATTTCGATTCCCGCCGCTTCCATGATCGTGGGCGCGATATCAATAATGTGGTGGTACTGGCTGCGGATCTCGCCCTGGGCCTGGATGCCCTTTGGCCAGTGCACCACAAGCGCGTCGTGCTGGCCGCCCCGGTGCTCGCTCTGCTTGAAATAGCGAAAAGGCGTATTGCCGGCCATGGCCCAACCTGCGTGGTAGTGGGGGTAGGTATTTGCTCGACCCCAGTCGGACTGGTGGCGCAAGTTGGCTTCCAGCGGTGTCTGCAGACCGTTCAGCACATAGGTTTCGTTGAAGGTTCCGGCCAGGCCACCTTCGCCGCTGGCCCCGTTGTCAGCCGTCACAAAGATCAGCGTGTTCTCCAGCTCGCCGATCCGCTTTAACTCGGCCACGACCCGGCCGATCTGGTGATCGACCCATTCCATCTGAGCGGCGAAGACCTCCATCTGCCGCGCATAGAGGCTCTTCT
>WVZU01000231.1:0-870 GCA_011772275.1 Planctomycetales bacterium
CCTATTGGCTGGAATGGCTCGGCCCCTGCCTGGCCTTTTGTCCCTGGCAGACGCCTCGCCTGCGGATGGTCCTGGTCGTCAGCTTTTGGCTCTTTCATCTCGGCCTGGGGATGACCCTTGCCTTGGGGCTGTTTCCCTGGATTGCCCTGGTCGCCTGGCTGCCCTTCTTGCCGACGACTGCCTGGCAGGTCCTGGGTAATTCGGCCGTCGGCCAGCGGATTGGCCGAGCGACGAGCGACTTTGCCGGCCGCTGGCGAGCGTGGGTTGAAGGACGGGGTTGGTTTACGCAAGCGGAAGTTCCGCGGGGCAGGCCCCGCCGGCTGACCTCGGTCGTGGTGTTATTGCTGCTGTTGTACGTCGTCGCCTGGAACGTCCGCGAGACGAACTTCGCTTACTGGCAAAGGTTCATGCCGTCCAGCTGGAACGTGGTGGGGCGGGTGACGAATCTGGACCAGCATTGGGGCCTGTTCGCGCCGCACCCGCTGACAGACGACGGCTGGTTTGTGATCAAGGGCACGCTGGCGGACGGCAGCGAGGTGAATCTTTGGGATTTCGGGGATCCGCTGCCATACGAGAAGCCGGCCCGAGTGGCGGAGACGATGCACGGCCAACGGTGGCAGGCTTACCTGATCCGCATCTGGAACCGGCAGGGTTACGCGCATCGGCCCCACTTCGCTCGCTGGCTTTGCCAGCGCTGGGATCGTCAAATGGCGCAAAGCGACCCGCAAAAACGAGTCAAAAGAGTGGACATTATCTATCAGCTGGAAAACACCCCGCCCCCCGGCCAGCCCAATCCCAAGCCCGAATCGATCAACCTCTGGACCCAAAACTTCGACTAGCCCTGCGACAGAATGCTTCTGTAGCCGGCTT
>WVZU01000231.1:952-5239 GCA_011772275.1 Planctomycetales bacterium
ATACCAGATCAGGGCTCACAGAGCCCTGCTACAGCAAGCTTCTGTAGCCGGCTTCTGTGAAGCCGGTGGTTGGCCATTTGGGGGGCGTGATTCCGCCAGGTAGGGCTCACAGAGCCTTGCTATAACAGCAGCCAGGGCTCGCAGGGCCTTGCTATAACGGCAGCCAGGGCTCGCAAAGCCTTGCTATAACAGCAGGGCTCGCAGAACCCTCCTACAAGAAGCCGGCCGTTGGCTTGGGGCGGACAAACGGCTCGCGCAGAGCCGAATTCCGACGTCATAGATTATCTGGTCGGAACCCCTGTCCAGATCGGAGGATCCGGCAGATGCACTACAACGGAATCAATCGCCAAAGGCTTTCTGTATTACCCCTATATTCCCGATGATCCACATTATCCTTATCAATCCCAGAGTCCAAAATATTTATGAACTTCCCATGTTAACGTCGATAGAAGTAGCGGGACGCTGCCGTTGCAGGCAGTGTCCGCTTGTCGTGTTCCCCTGGAACACACCTTCGCCACGGATAGCGAAAATTTTGGACACGGATGTCCCGCTTCCCTGCTATTTGCGATTTTCTGTTGGCCGGCACGTGCCTGGCGTTGTTCTGCTGCGCGCAGGCTGACGGTCAGGACTGGCACCGCTATCGGCCTCAGCCTCTGGCGAACCAGCAGGGCGAGGCTCAGCTGCCCGAGGTTCCCCAGGACGCCACCGGCGACACCACGATTCTGGTTGAGGCCTTGAAGGGCCTGGTGTTTGTCGATCATCCCGATCGGGTCGTGGCCGACAAGCTGGACGTGGCAGGGATTGAGGTGTTGAGCGAAAGCTCGTTGGATCTCTTGTACGAACCTGAATTTCGCGCGTTGATCGAGCCTTATTTGGGGCAGCCGGTCAGCATGCGTCGTCTGAACGAGATGGTCCGCGAGATCATTATTTATTATCGCGACCATGACCAACCGGTGGTTGATGTTAGTGTACCACAGCAGAACATCACCTCGNNGCTTGAAGGCCGGATCGGTAACGTGTGCGTCGAGGGGGCGAATTATTTCGATCCCTGCCAGCTGTCCAACCAGGTGTGGGCAAATTCGGGCGATACGATATTCGAATCGGTTCTGAACGAAGAGCTGTGGTGGCTCAATCGGAACCCGTTTCGATCTGTGGATCTAACGCTGACACCGGGCGAGAATTTCGGCGAGACCGACCTGGTGTTTCAGGTGAACGACCAACGTCCCTGGCGGGCTTACGTCGGCTATGAGGACACGGGCACCCGGGAGACGGGGTTGGAGCGGACGATTTACGGTTTCCACTGGGGCAATGCGTTTCATCGCGACCATCAATTGGCCTACCAATTCACAGCCGCCAGTGACTTCCAGAAACTGACCGCGCATTCGCTTGTCTACGAAATGCCGCTCGCCAATCGAGATATCCTCTCCTTTTTCGGTACCTACGGCGAAGTCGATACCGTCATCGACGATATTCCGCTGGCAGGCTTTGGCTTGCAGGCGTCGATCCGCTATCACCGCGATTTGCCAGCGCTCTGCAATGCCGAGCACCACTGGGTATTGGGCTTTGACGCCAAACGGACCAATACCGATCTGGAGTTTGGCGGTGTGCAGGTCTTTCCGGCGACCGCTGACGTCTACCAGCTGATGGCCAAATACGCTCAGGAAAGATTCGACTGTCACGGCACGACGTTTTTTAGCGGCGAGCTATTTTTCAGTCCTGGGGGTCTTTCGCCTGGCAACAGTTCAGCGACGTATCAGCTGTATCGCGCCGGTGCGACGGCCGATTATTTTTACGGCCGGCTGTATGTGCAGCGCGAGCAGTACCTGCGGCAGAATTTGCTGCTGAACGTCCGCGCCACGGGCCAGCTGGCGGATGGCAACCTGATTCCCAGCGAACAGCTCGGTTTTGGCGGCTACTATTCGATTCGCGGCTACGACATGCGACTGGTCAACGGAGACAACGGTTACATTGTGAACGTCGAGCTGTCTAGCTGCCCGATTGCCACCGATTGGGTTCGCTGCGTCGATGACCAGTTGCAGTTTCTTGGTTTCTATGACTTGGGCGAAGCGACCCTGCACAGTCCGCTGCCGGGCGAAGGCCGCAGCGTACAACTGTCCAGCGTGGGCGTCGGCCTGCGGTACACCGCCGGCCGCCGCGTGCTGCTTCGAGCAGACTACGGTTATCCGCTCGACCTCGACGTGCTCGGCGTCGACCCCGACGGCCGGCTGCACATCGGGGCCGTGTTGAGCTACTAAGCGACGCTTCACAATCTTGCGCGGCCCAAGTCCCCTCGCGCGAAAATGCTGGCTGCCCTCAGGCCCGCTCCCAAATGGTAGCTGAAGTCATCAGACTTCAGTAGCTGGCCTTGGTTACCGCCTCGACGATCCGAATTCTCACGAAGGCCGAATTCTCACGAATTCGGCTACGTCAGGCCGCGCCGCCAGTCGGCTAAAGTGTTACAAAATTTTATGCTCGAACCGCAGGCTTGACGAAAAAGCCGGCCGGCCGTTCGCTCGATGCGCCGTCAAAACATCGCACGCTAAGCGTCTGTTTTTTTGGATCTATGGAGTCCCGGCCTCGCCGGCACGGCATAAAAGATCTCAGCGCTCCCACAGTATCCCGAGCGCCACACGTAGATCCCCTCCGACTCACACCATCCCACCCTGCGCGCTCAATCCCACCCAGCTCACCTAGTATCCCCTGCGACGCACACAATCCCACCCGGCACAAACCACGCCACTGGTCCAAAGCGCAAACGACGCTGGAGTCCATCGGACTCACGCTTCCAGCCAGCGGCTTTTCCCGCCCTTTCTGGGCACCCCCGTCGGCAGGTGATTGAAACCCTGAGGGCCCCATTTATAGTGGAACTTAAGAGTTTTCTTCTCTTCTCTTTTCTTCGCTTTTCTCTTTTAGCGTTGGGGCATACAAATGATGACTTTCTACACGCGTCGTCTGAAGAAAAAGTTTGGGTTCATTTATCGATGGATGCTTTCCCTGGTCACCAGCCTTTCCATGGCCGTTGGTACGGCTCCGGTTATGGCAAACCCGGTAGGTGGGGTTGTTGTGAACGGTGCTGCGAATATTCAGTCGAGCGGCAGTACGTTGACGATCAATCAATCGACTCAACGTGCCGTCATCAACTGGCAGGGTTTTTCGATCGGTGCGGGCGAGACAACGCAGTTTAACCTGCCCAATGCCTCTTCAGCCGTTTTGAATCGTGTCACCGGCGGAAATCCTTCCAGCTTGCTGGGCACACTCAGCTCCAACGGCAACGTGTACCTGATCAATCCAAACGGGATCCTGGTCGGCAGCAGCGCGCAAGTCAACGTAGGTGGCCTGGTCGCCTCCACGCTGGACGTCAGCAACGCTCAGTTCATGCGCGGCGGTCCGCTCGACTTTTCCGGCAGCTCGCAAAATGGAATCATTAACCACGGTAACATTCAGGCGATCGAAGGCGATATCTACATGATCGCCAATCATGTCGAGAATCACGGGACGCTGCGGGCCCCTCACGGCACAGTCGGCCTGGCCGCGGGCCAAAGCGTCACGCTGGTCGAATCGGGAAACCCGTCCCTGAAGGTCCGACCTTCCAACGATTCGGTCCGGACCGACCGTACGGGAATCACTAATACCGGGTTGATTGAGGCCGTACAGGTCGAACTGGCCGCTCACGGCAATATCTACGCTCTGGCCATCAATAACCAGGGCACCATCCGAGCAACCGGATCTGTCCAGCAAGATGGAGAGGTCTACCTGGTCGCCGGCGGTGGCCAGATTGTCAACAGCGGAGAAATCATCGAGCAGACGGCCGAAGAATACAACCAATCGCTCGCCGATGCGAATACCCAGCTGGCCGCGGCAGACGATTCCACCCCATCTACCACCGGCGAGAATGGCACCAACAGCAACGATAACGCCAATGGTGGCAATATCGGGACCGGAAACGAAGGTAATGGTGTCGGTAACACGGGACCCGGCAACCCAGGCAACGATACGACCAATGGCAACGCCAACCAAAGCGGCAGCAACCAAGGCGGCGGCAACCAAGGCGGCGGCAACCAAGGCGGTGGCAACCAGGGCNNACCAAGGCGGTGGAAACCAAGGCGGTGGAAACCAAGGTGGTGGAAACCAAGGTGGCGGAAACCAAGGCGGTGGAAACCAAGGCGGTGGCAACCAGGGCGGCGGCAACCAGGGCGGCGGCAACCAAGGTGGTGGAAACCAAGGCGGCGGCAACCAGGGCGGCGGAAACCAAGGCGGCGGCAACCAGGGTGGCGGCAACCAAGGTGG